>JAFWJY010000062.1 GCA_017514525.1 Solobacterium sp.
ACCACAATCGCCTGATTATCTGGAGCGGCTGTCTTGAAAAAGAGGCTCCGATCACGGTTTCAGAACCTACTTCCAGTCTGGATATCCTGCCGACCTTGCTGAATCTGTTTGGCGTGGACTGGGACAGCCGTCTGCTGCCGGGAAGAGATGTATTCTCCAACCGCAGCCCGCTGGTATTCACGCTGAACTATGACTGGAAGACCGAACGGGGAACCTTCTATGCCGGAAGCGGAACCTTTGTGCCAAAAGAAGGCGTTACGGTAAGCGATGTGTATATTGAAAACATGCGCAAAACAGTCCGCAATAAGATCAATTACTGCAAAGGCGTATTGCAGGTGGACTACTTCGATCATGTATTAAGCAGTCTCAAATAATAAGAAAGCCCGGTGTATGCCGGGCCTTATGCGTTAGGCTGGAGATAGGATTGAATGGCCGCAACCGTTGATTCATACATGGTGCGGATCTCTTCAATCTTTTCTTTTACTGCTTCATCGCTCATGGAGCGCTCATGACCAGGGCGGAACTCTTCGGTAATGATACTGGCTGCCTGGCTGAGTTTTTCAAGACCAAGGTTTGCGTATACGCCTTTCATGGCGTGTGAGCTTTCAAACAGCAGCTTGGAATCCATGGTTTCTGCTGCCTTCAGCAGTTCCGGGCAGGAAGGGTCGTCCGGAATCTTGGCGATGAATTTCTCGATGAGAGAGTCCATCATCAGTGTTTTGAGGGCGCTTTCGTAATTTCCGTTGATTGATTCATATAGCTCTTTTACTGTCATTTTGCACGCTCCTTTCGCAACGTGATTTCGTTCTCGATCAGCTTCTCAAATTCCGGTGCAGGAACCGGTTTGGAAAAATAATATCCCTGTACAAGGTCACAGCCTGCATCTTTTAACATGGTCATCTGGTTCTCGGTTTCAACGCCTTCGGCAATAACCGGTACGCCAAGGAATTCCGCAATATCGAGAATCAGTTCAATGAGACGGAACTCCCGGTTATCCGCAGCCGCATTCTGAATGAATTTCATATCCATCTTCAGCGCATCAATCGGCAGGGATGACAACATATTCAGCGAGGAATAACCGGATCCAAAGTCATCCATCTCGATCCGGAATCCATCTGACCGCAGTTTGCGTACAACCTCAATCAGGTGTTCCGCATTATCGGTATATGCTGACTCCGTTACTTCCAGCAACAGATCTTCCGTAGTGATTTCATACTGCTTCAGCAGTGACAGCAGTTTCTGTTCCAGAGAGGGATCAAACAGATCCGCCCGGGACAGATTTACAGATACCGGCACTGACCAGCCATACTTCTGTTTCCACGCCTGAATCTGCCGTGCAGTCTCCTCCCAGACATAATTATCCACAATTGAAATCAGTCCGTTTCCTTCGAACAGCGGAATGAATACACCAGGGGAAATCATGCCAAGCTCCGGATGGTTCCAGCGAATCAGTGCCTCGGCACTCTTCAGACGGGGCGGTACCGACTGGATGTCGTATTTAGGCTGATAGAACACCAGAAACTGATGTTCGGCAGCAGCTCTGTTAACATCACTGATCAGCCGCTCGGAATACAGATCATCCTGATACATCTTTTCATCGTATACAACAAGGCTTGTCATATAGTTTCCGCGGCCCATGTTGCAGGCGAGTTTGGCCCGGTCAAACTGCTGTTCAATGGTTAGGTCTTCCCGCCACGGGCATACGCCCATGCGCAGGTGAATGCCGGCACCCTTGGAAAACCGGTCCAGCCGGCTCTGAAACATCTTGAAGACCGACTCATATGAACTGCGGCTCATACAGCTGATCAGAAACTGGTCTGCCTGAGTACGGCAGCCAATGCCGCC
>JAFWJY010000063.1 GCA_017514525.1 Solobacterium sp.
TGTATTTGAGCAGGAACCGATACCGGAAGATGATCCGATCTGGAATTGTCCGCAGCTGCTGATGACACCGCATGTCTCCGGCGATCTCTCGCTTCCAAAGACGGTAGAACTTGTTGTGGATCTGTTTCTGGAAAATTTTGAGCGGTATGTAAATGGGAAACCGCTGGAACGAACTATCGATCGCAGAAAAGGGTATTAATATGAGTGAAGTAAAAACCGGACTGATCATGGAAGGCGGGGCAATGCGCGGGTTGTTTACCTGCGGGGTAATTGATGTCTTCATGGAACATAACATCACCTTTGACGGGGCAATCGGCATTTCTGCCGGTGCAGTCTTTGGCTGTAACTATAAATCCCGTCAGATCGGCCGTCCGCGCCGGTACAATAAACGCTATTGCCGGGATAAGCGGTACTGCAGCGTGAAGTCTCTGCTTACGACCGGAGATTTGTACGGCGTTGATTTCTGTTACCGGCTGCTGCCGGAAGTACTGGATGTTTTTGACATCAGGGCATTCCGGGAAAACCCGATGAAATTTTATGTCGGCGCGACTGATGTGAAAACCGGAAAGGCGGTTTATCACGAATGCCAGAAAGGCAATGAAGAAGATACACAGTGGCTTCGGGCATCTGCGTCCATGCCGCTGGTATCGAGAACCGTCAACGTGGATGGAATGGAACTGCTCGATGGAGGCATCGCCGATTCGGTTCCCTTTGCCTACATGGAATCGCTTGGCTATAACCGGAATGTGATCATCCTCACACAGCCAAAGGGCTATGTGAAAGAGCCGAATAAAGCATTGCCGCTGATGAAAGCAGCCTTAAAGAAATACCCGGCTGTCATTGAGGCTATGGCAAACCGGCATGTCGTATATAACCGTCAGATGAATGAAATTGATGCTAGAGAACAGAATGGCACTGTGTTTGTGATCCGACCGCCCAGAAGTCTGAACATTGGTCGGATCGAAAAAAATCCGGATGAACTGGAGCGTGTCTATCAGATTGGACGCTGCGAGGCAGAGAAGGCCTTGCCAGCCATGGTAGAATTCTTAAAGACTGGAACAGTCAATAATCAGAGGGGTAATACAAATGAAGATTGCAGTAGCGTATCAGAATGAGGAAGTATTTGGACATTTCGGAAAAACGGAACAGTTCAAACTGTATAACGTCGAAGACAACCGTGTTGTATCTACGCTTGTGATCGGCACAAACGGGCAGGGACATGAAGCACTTGCGGATGTACTGGCAGACGAAAAGGTTGATGTTGTGATCTGCGGCGGCATTGGGCAGGGCGCAAGAGATGCGCTTGCCGCAAAGGGCATTCAGGTGTGCGCTGGTGCAGAAGGCAAAGCGGATGCGGCGGTCGGAAATTTTCTGGATGGCACATTAACCGGTTCTGCAGAAACCTGTGCGCATCATGAGGAAGAAGGCGGATGCTGCGGAGGCGATGAAGAAAGCTGTGCCTCCGGAGGATGCGGTGGTTGTTGCGGCGGTGCGCAGAGCACAGTAACCGGCAAGAATGCCGGCAAGATCTGCGTGGTTCACTACAAGGGTACCTTCAATGACGGAACGCAGTTTGATTCTTCCTACGACCATGGACATCCGCTGGAGTTTCCGTGCGGCGCAGGCATGATGATCCGCGGGTTTGATGAAGCGGTATCCCATATGGACCCGGGACAGAAAGTGACCATTCACCTGATGCCGGAGGAAGCGTATGGCATGCCGAATCCAAAAGGCATCGTCGTTGTGCCGTTTGAAGAGCTGCCGGGTTCAGAAGATCTGACCGTTGGCGAACGTATCGTACTGGGTGATGAATATGGCAGACAGTACCCGGTGCGTGTTTCGGCCAAAGATGAAAAAACAGTTACTCTCGATGCCAACCATGAGATGGCAGGAAA
>JAFWJY010000064.1 GCA_017514525.1 Solobacterium sp.
GATCCCAGACGGCCTGCTCAATATAAAGATGCGAAAAACGTTTATCCAAGGAGATCATGGCGCAGCTCCTCCAGTATTTGTTTTCCTTCATTGCGGTCAGCAGCCGGAAGTCGTCCGGTTGCCTCATACATTCTGATTTTTGACTTCCAGTCGATGCCGGCCAGCTCACAGTAATACAGCAGCTGGGACAGCTGCCGTTCCATGGTAAGCGAGCAGTGCAGCTGACGGGAGAGGCCGGAACAGTCTGGCTTTGGGATTAACGGGATTGGCGGCCTTTTGCGGATCTCATTGATTCGTTGATCAACGTTTTCCTGCAGGATCAGAGAGAAGCGGGATGCCTCCTCTTTTGAAATTGCCGTTCCAGTATCCGAGACGATTTTCATGCATGTAATCTGATGGGGGCCAAGGAAAGCTGCAGCCGCATCCATGACGCCAGCAGCTTCCATATCAAACAGAACCGGTTCCTCAGTGGGTGAAAACAGAAATGGTTCAAGTTCGGCATCCGTAATGGAATCGGGATGATAGATACGGCTTGCGGAAATCAGGGAGGCTTCAGGCAATCCGTCCTGGGGCAGATCATCCGGGTAATAATCCCGATGACTGTTGAAATCCGTTACTTTGTGAATCCGGTAAACACAGCCGATTTCTGCGTTGCGAACCCCTGCCGCAATGCCGCACTGGATCAGGACATCCTCTGGATGAGGGTCATGTGCAGTAAGAATCGAGGAAACCGCAGCTGCCGCAGAAAGCGGACCGGTGCCGGTAATCGTTAACAGGACATTATCTTTCTCATAGGAGGGAAACCGTGATTCTACAGGCTTCCAGCCAGGTTCCTTGAGCCAGGGTTCCGCTTCTATACGCAGTGCCGTAAACAGGTAGATCATAGACTACTCCGCAAACACAATGTGGATCACAATCGAGGAATCCACTGGATTCAGCGCATCCTGGTACAGCTGGGTAAGTGCAGTAACAGCACTCTGATCGGCACGTGCCAGGGCATCTGGCCGCCCTGCAAGTTCTTCAAGGTTTGCCTGAAGATCCTGCTGGATGACATTCTGCTGTTCCGGTGTCAGCGTCAGATCGCCCCAGCCGAATATCTTCCGGCTGACATCCGAGAATTCTGTTTTTTCCACATCGACGGTAACAGTTTTGAGACAGCTGTGCGGCACCTGAATCGTTAAGACGTTGGAAGCTTCCTCGTAGCTGATGGATTCAGCAGTCACTGCGGAAAGGTCTACGGTATATAAGGCGGTGCCGTAGGAAGTAACGGTCTGTGATTTGCGAAAGATATCCCAGTTAAATACGGTTTTGGAGATTTCCTGGGAAGCGGAAAAATCTTCTTCATAAACGATCAGTTCACGGTTGTTGCGGCTTTCTGTAACCACTAGTTCAGTCAGTTCAGCAGTCGTATGATGCAGCACTTCTTCTTTAGCGTCGAGGTCTACGGTATGTACTTCTGTTTCCGGAACGAAATAGGTATAGATACCGTAAATGATAAACGCGAATACAAGCAGCTTGAACAGATTCCATGCCAGCTTCCTCATAGGGTGCCTCCATTCAGTTCCTTCAGGACATCAAAGATGCCATCCGGCTGCAGGATGCACGGATAATCTTTATGAGAGGTGATGCCGGTCGGGGCAGATGAGAGGATGCCGTTAATGCCATAGTCCCTTGCGGCGTCGAGGCTCATCGTAAGATCATCCACATAGACGGTTTCCTCCGCCGGCAGTCCCATCTTTTCAAGCGCATCTTCATACATGCGTGGATTTGGCTTCATGACGCCGAGAAAACAGCTGAGCGTGGTGCAGTCATAATACGACCAGAGGCCTGCCTCTTCCTGCTGCGGTACCGTGCTGGGCCAGGTATCGGATATGACACCGATGCGGTAACCCAGGTGTTTCAGTTTCTGCAGGGTGTTTAGTGTTGAATCGAATACAACATAATTGGAAAAATTATACGTGTGATCATATGCGATCGCATTGATTTCATCGTTTGAAAGTCCCAGCAACAAAGACGCATTCAGATCACGGTAGAATTCAATAAAGCGCTTGTTTTCTTCTTCCAGTGTCAGAATCAGATGATGGTCAATCAGCGGCTGATTGGCATGGGCAAGCGCGGCTTTACGCTTGGCTTCTTCGATCGCATAGTAGCGCTCTTTTCCAATATGCTCAAAAAAACAGCTGGTTAATACCCAGTCATCATCTGCCGGACGTTCCAGCGTCCAGCCCAAATCAAAAAAGATACCGTTTATTCTTCTTTTGTTCATAGTCAGTAACAGTCTACCATCTGATGCTATAATTCTGCCATGGCGAAACGACGCAAACGCAGACTTCGAATCGGCCGTCTTCTCTTACTGATCGCAATTGCCATCGGGGCAATCATTCTTTTTTTTACGGGCGTTCGTCTGATCTATAACGCCTTGTTTTCATCACACGGGCCGCAGGAAGTGATCGAGCCAACGCCGACCCCGGATCCGATATATAAAAATAATTACGACTGGCAGTATTTAACAAGGGATGAAAATGACATCTGTACCTATGAAGATGCGAATTATACATCCTCCTTTGGAATTGATGTATCGCATTTTCAGGGAGAGATCGACTGGCAGGCGGTAAAGAATGCAGGTGTGGAATTCGCATTTATTCGGGCTGGTTACCGCGGCTACACCGAAGGTGTGCTTCATGAAGACCCCTGGTTTCGCACCAACATTGAGCAGGCGACGAAAGCCGGTATTGAGGTTGGGGTGTATTTCTTTTCGCAGGCGGTAAGTGCAGAGGAAGCGGCGGAGGAAGCCGGTTTCCTGCTGTCTCTGATTCAGGATTATCCGGTGTTTGAATGCGTATATGACCTGGAGATTTCCAGCGAAGAGGAGCGCGCCAGCAGTAACGATCAGACGATCAATACCGAAGCGGCGCTTGCCTTCTGCAGAAAGATCAAAGAAAGCGGCTATACGCCAATGGTGTATGGCAATAAGAGCTTTCTTACCCATGATGTACGCATGGTCGATCTGCAGGACGAAACGGAGTTCTGGCTTGCGGCGTATGGTACGGAAACACCGGAGTTCCCGTATGTATTTTCCATGTGGCAGTATTCCTGCAATGGTAAAATCGACGGCATCGATACCGATGTGGATATGAACATCCGATTTATAAAAAAATGAGATCAGACATCGATCTCACGAGTTTCAGTACGGATATAGACTGCTTCACACTGACCTTTTGACAAGTCTTTTATTGTTTCTGGAAGGGAAGGGTCGCCACTGGCAAACGTGCAGGTAACCTGCTCGTCATAGGCAAGATCAAGCAGTTCACAGTTTCTTCGCAGCCAGCCTTCCAGAACACCGGATAACTCATAGGGATAGGTGACGGAATAAACCGAAAGCGACTGATCTGTTACTTTTGCGGCATTGTTCAGCGTTTCCTGTGTACAGCCGCCATAGGCCCGGGCCAGGCCTCCGGTACCGAGCTTGATGCCGCCAAAATAACGGACCACCGCAACGCAGGTGTCGGTAAGCCCGCTGCGGCGAATCGCTTCAAGAATCGGAATCCCTGCGGTTCCGGCCGGTTCTCCGTTATCACTGGACCGCTGAAGCGTACCGGTTTCCCCGATGATATAGGCGGTGCAGACATGAGTGCTGTCTGGAAATTCATGGCGAATGGAGGCGATATAGTCGCGGGCTGCTTCTTCGGTGCGTACGGGGCAGGCACAGGTAATAAACCGGGATTTGTTGATTACTGTTTCACTGCGGGTTTCCTGTTTCAATCTCATACGTGAATTTTACTATTCCGGGTAACAGCTGGCAAAAATTGGAAACGTTTTTTAATTCCGTGACAGCGGGTAAAACCCTATATATGATAGATATAAGGTATGCGATACAACCTTTACTTTGATATGTCAGCGATCATGATCACCTTGATCATCCTGATTGCGGCACGCATCTCAAAATGGATTCCCACGTACCGGAACCGGTCCTATCGGTTGATCGTTCGTGGTGTGTTTTTCACTGCGCTGTTTGATTTTGCGACCTGCTTCCTGGAGAACGGAGCGTTCCAGTCGCAGGCCTGGTATATTCCGCTTAAATACTTTTTCGATTCCGGCTATCATTTCTTTCATATTCTGACCGGTCTGTTTTTTGCGCTGTTTACCTTCAGTATTATCAATCTGGCAATTGAAGAGCCGGTCCGCCGGATTCAGCTGTTTCTGCCGATTGTCATTACACAGGTTCTGCTGGTTCTGAATCTGTTTTTCCCAGTTGTCTTCTCCTATGATTCCGCTGGCTTTTATCACAGAGGGCCGTTTATTTTCCTGATTTATGTATTCGGGGTGTATTACCTCGGACTGTCGATTCTGATCCTAGTGAAATACCGGAAAACCGTAGAACTGAAAGTTGTACGGATCATGGCTGTCTATGCGGTAATCGCGATGAGCGGTGTTGTGATTCAGACGGTCTATCCGGCATTTATGATCGGGGAGTTCTTTAATTCTCTGGCGCTGATTCTCATGTATGTGAACATTGAGACCGCAGATGAAATCAAAGACGACAAATACCAGATCATGAACCGCAAGGGCTATCTCAGTCAGGTTACATCAAACGTAGACAACAAACTCCCGTTCCTGTCGATCTTTGTACATGTCAGTGATATGCATGAAACAGTCGTGAACGGGGATGACTATTCTCATACAGCTGTGATGCGGGAAATCGTTGCGTTTTTGAAACGCTATAAGAAGGAATCCTGGATCGCGCTGTGGAATGACAACTGCATCGTATTGGATGCCCATGTGAGTGAAGCGCGTACGGAAGAAATCATGAAGGAAATCGAAGAGCGCTTCCATGAACCATGGACGGTTGGTGAATCGACACAGACCATTGGCATGACAGAGTGGATGGTGCGTTATCCACAGGATATTCAGACGATCGAAGAACTGGCGTGGAAAACAGAAATGCTGAATGACATCCGGTTCCACCGCCACAGAGGTCTGCTGCACTTTTCGGAAATCAATTTTGAAGAGCTCGGCTATTCCCGGCACATGATGGAGCTGGCAGGGGAGGCAGTGCGCAAACACAGCGCGGAAGTGCGTTACCGGCCTGTTTATGATGTCCATCTCAAACAGTTTGTTTCCGCCCGGGCAATCATTTACTTCCCGGATGGAGAAGGCAATCTGGTGGATGGGAATGCGTTTGTCAATCCGGCCGCCGATGCGGACAGTCTGGCAGAGTTTGATGAATACTCGCTTACGGATGCGGCGATGAACAAAGACATCCTGATGAAGAATACAACGCTGTTAGAAGTATCGACACGGCTTGCGCGGGCAATGATTCTGAAGCCAAACTTTGAGGAGCGCATGAAGCGGATCTGTGAACGCTATGACGCAGATCATACGCAGATCATGTTGCGAATCTCAGACGGAACGTATGCGCAGCTGCAGGAAGAACAGATTGAGATCCTCCGTCGCATGCAGAACAATGGATGGATTCTCGCAATCGATGATTTTGGCATGGGCCAGTCCGTGCTGAGCCGGCTTACGGATTCTGTTATTCCGTATCTCATCATGCATCAGTCGGTTACGAATTCAATTCTTTCCTCAAAACAGGGAATGAAGTTTGGCAAAGGCATCATTCATGCGATTCACGGCATGAACAAGACCGTAACGCTTACCGGTATTGAAACAGAACAGCAGGCAAAGGATGCCATCGCAATCGGAGCGGATTATATCAGCGGTCCGTATTTCTCGGAACCGATGCCGGCACTGGAATTCTGCGAATGGATGAAAGCGAGGGGAAATTATGACATACAGTAATCTCTGGCTTTCCGTCAATGCGCTGATTCTGGACATCGTTCTTCTGACGCTGTTTTATGAACAGAAGGCATCTGATCTTCATCACCGGCGGATGTTTCTGGCGGTACTGCTGAATCTTCTGGCGCTGAACCTGATTGGATTCATCTATACGCTGATCCTGATGACAATTGGAGAAGCGGCGATTTCGGACTTCCTGATATCCTGGCTTGCGTCACTGGTAATCAGTCTTGTGCCGATGCTGTTTCTGGGATATCTCAACAGTGTGTTCTATTATGACGCGGCGCAGAAGCGGGCAAATGGCATCCTGACAACGATTGCAATACTGACAATGATACTTGTTCTGGTGTTGGAACCGGTAGTTATCTGTACGCAGCGTTCGATCCTGCTGCGGCCAGGCAGAGGACCGCTACTGGTATGTGTTCCGGCATGCCTGTACCTTGGCGTTGGCTTTGTACAGGGTTATTTGTTGAAGAAGTCGATTGCCAAACGGCATCTGTGGGCACTGCGAGGCATCTTTGTGGTGTGCGTACTGTCACTTAGCCTGTTCATGCTATATAAAACATTGTCTGCCTATGGCTTTATGATGTCACTGGCACCGCTGCTGGCGGCGTTTACACTGGAAGGAAAGGGAATTCTTGTGGA
>JAFWJY010000065.1 GCA_017514525.1 Solobacterium sp.
CCCCAATGGCTTTCATGTAGCGGGAAATCAGGCGGGCAATTGTCGGCTTACCAGTACCAGGGTTGCCGGTGAAGATCATGTGTTTGGAAATCTCACTTGTCTTCATGCCCTGCGCTTTACGAATCTCCTGCATCTTGATGTGATTCTGCAGGGAGCGGATATATTCTTTGATTGTCTCAAGACCAACAATTTCATCCAGCTCTTTGTTAACCGCTTCGATTTCTTCTGCACTGGTTTTGGAGCGAGTCAGCGTGACTGCCTTATCCAGGAACAGCGCGGAAGGAATTCCATCTTTCAGTGCCATGGATACCGGTGTTCCAGTCGCTATATTTTCGGTAAGCGCTGCCTGGCTCAAAGAGATATAGAAGTCATCAAACAGACTGTTTATCGCATCTGCACCATTGGTCTTATCGTAGTTTTCAACGACCCACTGTTTCAGTTCATCTGTGATATTGACCGCAATACGCAGATTCCTGTTTGCCTTTTCTGCCATCGATGCAGAAAGACGATTGGTATATTCCAACGCATCCGCATCTGTAAACTGCGTCAGCGTAATCGTATCAAGCACGTGATACAGGAAGTTTGCGCCAAAGGCATTCTGTACTGCCTTGGTGCCGTTGGTTGTGATGAATACGAGGAACTTTCCGGATGCGGAAAGAGAATCAACCGCATTTTTCACTAAGCCGGTCTGATTTTCTACCAGAACGGCTTTGTTCAGAACATATCGCTTGGAAAGGGTAACCTTTCCGTCACAGACCAGAGAATCCAACATGCGGAGGAAGCCCGGGAATCCTGTCTCAAAGTTTTCAAAGCAGATGATTTCCCCGCGGCCTGAAAGATCTTTATAGAGATCCTGCAGGAAAATCTGTTCCTGTGCACCGCTCTGATACAGACTCATGTCTACGGTATACACGTCGTCACTCTGAATGACTCGATGTTCAAAGAGTGATTTTGCCATCTTTGTGACACACGCATGACGGCCGCTGCCGCGAGGGCCGGTAACCAGAATGACATTCTTTGCCTTTCCTTCCTCCGTACCCATAACATAAGGCCGGCGGAATGCCACGCAGAACTGACGCAGCGCCTCATCCTGCCCGACAATTTCCTCATCCATTTCCTTCAGAATCTCATCAAACACTTTCGCAGAATCAAAATTCTTGATGACTGTCGGGGTATTGGCTTCCTTTTCACTCAGGCCGTAATCCTGTTCAATTTCCTTCTGAACACGCTCCATATCTTCCTGATTGAAGCCATTGTCCTTTGACAGCTGTTCCAGATCTTTCTGCTGTCCTACCAGCAGTTTCTTGAGTTCATCAAAGGAGCGATCCGCATTGCGCAGAAGGTCTCCAGTTACCTTGGACGCAGAATTGATCATATCGGACATTGTCGTCACATCTTTCGCTGTCTGATCAATCTTTTCATCACTGGACGGCGTGGTTGTCAGAACCACTTCATTATCTGATGTGCGATACGTTTTGGAGCGGTCCTTACTCAGGATCTCTCGCATCAGACGTTCTTTTTCTT
The DNA here is from genome assembly GCA_017514525.1 of Solobacterium sp. GTDB lineage: Bacteria > Bacillota_I > Bacilli_A > Erysipelotrichales > Erysipelotrichaceae > Bulleidia. Next base: position 1,525 of record JAFWJY010000065.1, read on the forward strand.
TACTGCGATCTGTCATAGTTTACCCCTGCATACCGCTTTCTTCGGTTTCTGCTGTGCCCTGCTGTTTCAAAGCCGCCAGAATATCATCATCTGTTGTCATGCCATCTTTCCGTAGCATCGCCTCAAGCGTGGACATATCCGCAGAAAGATTAATGGAATCGGATTCGGACATTGCCGGAATCAGACGGTCTTTCATAGCACTGTTAATATGGCTGATCGTATTCTTCAGCCCCTGTACATTCTGTTCATAGTTCGGGTCCGTCTGAACATGCTGCATCTTGGTATATTGCTGGAGGATGCCTACCAGATACGGCAGATAATTGTTATAGAGCTTCTTCAGCTTTCCCTTCTGCGCCGGGAATGCACGTTCAAGGTCTTCCAGCTGTTTCAGCAATGCGCCGGTTTCATACAGCCCATTGGAAATTTCTTCGTCAGGAATACCGTCATTCAGTGAGTTGATCACCTCACGGAAAGAGGTCGCATCCGTTGGTTTCGCCGGTTCCGGAGCCGGAGCGGCTTCTGCCTTTTTCTCTTTCTTGTTATAAGCAGGAGCTTCTGTCTTTGGCACGTATTCCACATCAACGATATTAGGCTGTTTGACAGCTACATCGTTCTGTTCCATCGTCAGCAGCGTATCAAACATCTGATCATAGATCTGTTCATAATCCCGGCGGAATTCAGCTACCGTACGGAAATAATGTCCGTCACAGTCCACTTCCAGCGCATCCAGACTGGAAAACCGGTCATTTCGCAGTGTCAGAACAATATTATGGGATCCGCTCGACATGGTGATCGCTTTTTCACCGCTGCGGAACCGCTTTAAAAGATAAGCATTTACCCGTGCCTTGCTGGCCGCAGAATGCTTGTTGTCCGACATTCCATAACGTCTGACGGTTGAACGTCTGTTGGTGGAAGTTTCATTTGTATATTCATTTTGATTGGAGGCCTGTACCGCCTTAAACATGATGAAGGCTACTGCACCGAGTATTAAAAACAACGGCAGCAGGGTACCAGTAAATCCAAATACAAAAAATAACAAAAACAGAATCCAGAATCCTCTTGGTGAACGATACATTGCTTTTTCCTCTCACGTGGAATTATACCATGTGAAAAGGCTGTCATCACTAACCAGCAGGGAACCTTTCTGGTTTTTTGCCGGGCGGTGAAACAGCCTTTTTCTGTCCAATTTGTTTTTTTTTTACGCTTCCGCTTCTTCCTGGCCAACTGTCCACATCTGCCGATAGCTCAGAATCGGAACTTCATCCGCATTGATGCGGGCCTGATTCCGCTGTTTGTGGATATCTCCCTCATGTACCGAGGAACGGATTTTTTTGTTGACCATATACTGTACATACAGCACTTTTTTCAACAGGAACCAGCGAACGACATAGTAGCGGATCAGATCACTGCGGTCTGCGGCATCCAGCAGTGCCGCTGTGGCAGCCACCTTCAGTGCCTCTGCAGCTTCGATTGCCTGCTGCTTCAGTACGTCATAATTCCGGAATTCTCTGCGGTCCAGCTGACGCTGAATCAATCCAGCTTTTTCTTCTTTCAGACGATTCCAGCTGTTTACAATTTCTTCGCTGTTATCGGAACATACTTCAAGCAGTTCATTCCGTACATCATAGAACTGACCGCCCGCTTCACTCAGGCAGTAGTATTATCCGCGGGCATACAGATAACCGTGCGGTTCATACGGCACAACCAGCATTGCCCGATCTGCATTCTCATCCTTTGCATAAAGAATGTATGGATATACAATCGGGTTCCCTTCCAGCTTGCTGATATCACGGTAGTGAATGATCCGGTTGCTGATCGCATCCAGTTTGACCGCACCCTTCAGATCACAGATGATTTTTGTGTCTGGCTCTGCCTCGGCAATCTTGGTAAACGCATCCCGAATGGAATCCGGCAACTCAGGATTCTGTGCCAGATACTCACTGAGCAATCCATTGTAGGAAAATTCCGCGTTTTCATCCTGTTGACTTAAAATCTCATAAACTGCCATAGGCGCCTCCATTAATGCATGTATAGGATTTATTATAAACACAAGGAAACGCGCAAAAACAAAAAACTTAACAAATAAATTAACAATTCACTGTACATGCAAACATGTTGTTAACACTTTATGGAATCTGTAAACTTTTTTGGCTTTATTGACTAAACGGTATACAAGTTAGCCATTGTACGATTGCCGGAATATTTGCACGCTAAACAAGCATAATAGCCATTCGTTCATTAAAAAAATGATTTGCATGCTTTCTTGATGGCGTACACCAAGTTGTTAATATTGTCGCTTTTTTATCAAATCAGAATCCCATCCAGGTGATCCATCTCATGCTGAATGATCTGGGCGGTGAATCCTGAATACTTCCGCCGTTGCTTTTTCCAGTTCATATCAAAAAACTCAACTGTAATTTCATTCCATCGTTCCGCTGGCCGCATACCTTCCAGAGAAAGACAGCCTTCTTCCGTTTCATAGCTTCCTGATTTGTGCACCAGAACCGGATTGAGCAGCACCTCATTTCGCAGGCCATCCGCAATCACAATGATTCGTTTCTTCACACCGATCATATTCGCAGCCAAGCCAACGCATCTGGCCCGATTTGCCCGTAAGGTATCCAGCAGATCAATTCCGACTGGCAAATCTGCCCGCGTAGCCGGATCGCTTTTTTGTGACAAAAACAGTACATCTCTGACAATTTTCTTCTCCATAGTCTCTGATCCTCCTAATATTCCAATCGATTCCATAGCAGTTCCACACATCATGATAAAATTGACCCATGAAAACAATTCTTTGTGACAACTATCAGAAAGATATCATCTATCACGATCTCTTATCCAGTGAAGGCACCAATGCCATCACTGATATACAGCTGCTGACGCTTTCCAATCTTCTCCACGCGGAAGAAACAGAAGAACACTATGGCATGCCGCTGCGGCTGGCTCATCTGCTGGAACACGCCGAAGAACCATTTCCGATTTATCAGGAGATGTTTGTATATCCAGCGTTCATAGAGGAAATACTTTCCTTTGCCCGGGAATGCGCGCTCTATCAGATCAATCCGGATACGCTCCCGGCTGATACAGCCAGCGAAGCGGAGCTTCGAGCCATTATCAAACTCGCTCTTACGCTGCCGCTCAGCGAAAAAGAAGTAGCCGCGCATCACGATGCCATTTTGAATCAGGCTTTGCAAATCAAAGATCTGGAATGCCGGATTCGGTTTGAATCGGACCCTTACCGGTATGCATTCCTGGACACACTGAAACAGAATCACCCACAATTTCATATTGTTGACCGCAAACGCAAGCCGGCTGTTAAAGAGCTGCGTTATGCACGAAGTCCCCGCCAGGAGATCGAGGCAATTGCCCAGGAAATCTGTCGGCGAAATCAGCCATGCACAGTTGTGCTATGTTCGTATTCCGAATCATTCCCTGTTCTTCAGCAGGTATTTGAACGGTATCAGATCCCCTACACGGCACTGAAAAATACGGTTTCTCCATCCATCATTCGGGCGTTTACTTCTCTGGTCTATCTGGCTCTGCAGCAGGATGCGAAATCCTTACTGCGTGCATTGCGGGCAGAAGCGTTCCCGATTCCCTGCAAAGAACCTTTATTATCCTGGCTTTCTCAGACACTGAAAGATGTTTCTTATCAGCCGCATCGGCCTAACCTGACTTCTGATCTGTTAGAAAGCGATTACCGTTATGTTGAAATGATGGATCAAAAGGCCATGCAGTTCTTTCAGGAAATCCAGCCATGGCTGGATTCTCTGCTGAAAAGCTCTGCCCCTGATCAGGCCTTCCGTTCCGCCTGGTCTGTTCTGAGAATGTCTCCCCGTCTGAGTGACCCAATCGAATTGCGGGCGGGCGTTTCCATTTTGAGCATCCTGAATCAGACCCTGCCTGAGATTCAGTCTCTGACTGACGCTTATTTTGTGCTGCGTCAGATTGAATCCATCTCTCTGCAGGAAAAAGAAGCCGCCTCGCTGTTCTGCACTGTAACTGATTTGTCCCACCCAGGAGAACCGACCGACACCGTATATGTTGTCGGCTGCTCTGCCAAGCATTATCCAAGCGCTCCCATCAAAAAAGGCTTGTTCGACGAAGCCTATCTTGCCAGAGTTGCTGATTACCCTTCGCTCAGTCATCGGCATCAGCTATGGAATGCACAGCTGTCCTGGCTGGAAGAAAGTTCTGACCGGGTTATCTATTCCTATGCGGTCAGTGATTATCAGGGCCGTGAGATTCAGCCGGCTTTTGAAATCACTTCCCGTTATCCGAATTCAGATCCTTTTTCCTTTGACGTACTGCGCCCTGCTGTCCGATTTCCCCATAATCTGAATGAGAAAACCGCTCACGCATTATTCACAAAAGAGGATGGTAAGATCCATTCTTCCATATCAAGAATCGAACGTTATTTTTACTGTCCTTATTCCTACTTTATTCAATCCGGTCTCAAGATACGCAAGCCCATGCATGCGGGACTGGACGCCGCAACAATCGGCAATTTCCAGCACGCCTTTATGGAACAGGCGGTAAAACAGAATGGAAAATCCTATACCGCATTAACTGCAGATGACATCTGTTCCTTTCTGGAGCCTGCATTCACTTCACTGAAAGAGCTCTATCCATCGGAAACGGTTGAGCTTTCCTTGACGCAGGATCGGATGATTGAAGGCATTCAGAATACTCTTCGCATTCTTTCCGAAAGTGAAGCTGTTTCTCCTTCCTGGAAACCGGCTGCAGAAGAAAAGCAATTTGATCAGCCTCTTACAGATCATGTACAGCTCAATGGCATTATCGACCGGATTGATGAGTCTGCTTCATCCGTTCGCGTATTGGACTATAAATCATCCTCCAAATCGCTTTCCGAGAAAAAAATCAAAGCTGGTATTCAGCTGCAGCTTTTGTCCTATATCATCATTGCGGCAATGACGACTCAGAAACGCCCGGCTGGTGTTTATTACATTTCCATGAAACCAGATACTGCTCCAGTTCCTGCAGGATCATTTAAAACGGCCAATAAAGAAGGTGTTCCCTTAAACGATGTCAAAGACATATCTGTACTTGCGGAGGAAGAATTAAAAAAGCGCAAACTGGCAGGATGGGCCTTTGAAGATCCCCAGATTAATGATGAATATTATGCACGCTTTTTCACTCCTTCCAAGGGGGAATACAGCTATGAATTGATTCGTGATGCGATCCGCGAACTATATGAACAGTTTTATCGGGACGCAGACAGCGGCCGTATTTCTGTTGAACCAATTCAAGGTGCCTGCACGTTCTGTGAATACAAGCCAATCTGCCGGCACCATACGCAGCCCGGACCTGTTGTTCCGCTTGTATATCCGGAGATGTCATTTAAAAAAGGAAAGGAGGAAGCTTGACCATGGAGATGGATGTCAATCAAAAAGCCGCTGTTGAAACAACCGGTACGAACATTCTTGTCAGCGCCTCCGCTGGTGCCGGAAAGACACGGGTATTAGTTGAACGCCTCGTAAAGCGCTGTGTTGAGGATCATGTCGGAATGGATGAAATTCTCGCAGTCACCTTCACAGAAGCTGCCGCTGCAGAAATGAAAAACCGGGTTGCGGCTTCCTTTCAGTCATTATCCGAAAATCCAGACTCTGTCGAACAGGCAGAGTGGCTGAAGCAGCAGATGGTTTTACTTTCAACTGCTGATATCACAACAATCGACAGTTTCTGTCTGAATCTCATTCGGAAGTACTACAGCGTCATTGGTCTCGATCCCGCTACTATTCAGAATGTTCTGGACGAAAGTACACAGCAGGCATATCGCAAGGAAGCGTTCCAGCAGGCATTGGCACGCCAGCATGCCCTGCGCCCGGACCTTCTTCTGCAGCTGCTTCTTTCCATCAGCCCTAGAAGCGAAGATTACAGCACAATTGAAGAAATGGTTTCCAATATCCAGCGAATGGCCGAACAGCATGCCGATCCATATGCCTGGCTGGAATCCATGCGGCATTCTTATGACAACATCCACTCCTGGAAGGATCTTCCACCCATCGTGTATTCTTCTTACTTTGGGCAAATAAAGCGCTATTACGATTCGATTGCCCGTTCCCTGGAACGAATGATTGTTTCAGCGGACGAAAGTGAAAAGCTGAAGAAAAAGATCAGTTCCCTGACAGAGGCACAGAATCTGCTGCTATCCTGCAAAGAGGCACTGGAAGCCCGTAACTACGACGCATTCCGCGAGCAGTTCCTGATTTTTGGCGCGGAACAGAAGACACCTTCTGACGGAAAAGCGGAAACTTATACCGCCATCAGAAAGTATTTCTATAAGTGCTGCAACAGTCTGACAGAACTGCTGTATGAATCAGATGTACTGATCAAAGATATCGGTGACCTTGCGCCGCAGATTCATATGCTTTGTGATCTGACGGAAGACACAATGCGAAATTACGCTGACATTAAAAAGTCTGCAGCCGCAATGGATTTCACAGATATGGAACAATACGCATGGATCATTCTTAACAAAAATGATCATGAAGTTGCCAATCTGTATCGTGCTCGCCTGAAAGAAGTGATGGTTGATGAATTTCAGGATACTTCACTACTGCAGGACAACATCATCACAGCATTGGCAAAACCTGGAACGATTTTCCGTGTTGGAGATGTCAAGCAGTCCATTTACCGGTTCCGCGGTGCGCGCCCTTCTTTGATGCGCGGACTGATGCAGGACGCATCTATTCAGAACATCACACTGGATCATAACTATCGTTCGCTCGAAAAAATCATTCGATTTTCCAACCTGCTGTTTTCCCGCCTGATGAATATCGGCGGAGAAGACACCTATTCTGAACGCGACACCGTATCATTTGGTGTTCCTTCCCAGAATCGTCCGGATTCCAACCCAATTCGTCTGGTTCTGATCGAAAAGCCAGAAGAGGAAGAGGTCTCTGCCGAAGATGAATCCATCAACTATGAAACAGAGGCCACCAAAGACAAGCTGATGAAGGCAACCTGGATTGCCAACGAAATGATTCGCCTGAATCGCGCCGGGTACCGCTGGAATCAGTTTGCGGTGCTGGTACGTTCACATGCGGAAAAGATTATTCTGCAGCGCGCATTTAATACCGCACATATCCCGGCTGCGATCGATACAAGAGAAGGTTTTTACAACAGTGATCTGTGCATGTATATTCTCGCTTTGCTTACCTGCATCATTGATCCGGAAGACGATATCGCGCTATTAACCGTCTTGTGCGGTGAACTCTTTCAGTTCTCTGACGAAGAACTGGCGTCCTTAAAACTTCGCTATGGTTCCGTCCGTAAAGGTATTCGGGCAACCCATCCGGAAATCCTGAAATGGTTTGCACATCTGCAGACCATCTCTTCCAGAAGCCTGCCGGAAATGCTGAATGAGGTGTCTCGATACAACAGTTTCTATGAGAATCTCTACGACAGTGAAAAAGCCAACTTTGACTTTCTGTTTGAAAAGACAAATGCGATGGCTTCCTCGCTCTTTACGATTCATGATCTGATTGAAGTGATGACGCTTGGAGAGGATGAGAAGTCCTCCAACGCAACCTGTCGCAGTAAAGACGATGATGTTGTCACCGTGACAACGATTCATCAGTCCAAAGGACTGCAGTATAAGGTTGTTTTCCTCTGGGGAACTGGTTCGAACCCCATGATGGACGGCCGAAACATGTTGATTGTTGATGATCAGATCGGATTGGGAATGAAACATGTTGATCTCCCCTGGCATACAAGTCGGCCATCTGTATTCTTTACTGCCGCAAGCTACCGTCAGGGACTTGCGGATGTAGAAGAATATACTCGTGTTCTCTATGTCGCATTAACACGTGCAGAAGAAACGATGTATATTGTTGATCTTGCCAAAAACAAACAGGATTATGAACCAGATTTATCCATTTCCGACATTCTGAAACGGAAAGGAATCACTGGTTTGCTGACGATGGCACTAAGTCCAGTTGAAGGGCTTTATGAAGAAGTTATTGTTTGCCCGGAAGATCCAATCATACTGTCAGAATATGAAAACAGATACGTACCTGAACTGGTCAGATTCCACGGGGATCCTTCCAGGCTCAAAGTTCTGCAGAAACCGAGTGAACATGAACTGGTAACTCTTCCTGACCTTTCACCAGGATCTTCATCCCGCGGAACCCGTTATGGTACCTTCATACATGAAACGGTTGCCTCTCTTCCAAATCGTGTCTGGACAAAGAATGATTTCCAGAGTGACGATTTGCGCGAAATCGATATTGCTCATCTGCTTCGTTTCAGTGAATCGGATCTATATCAGAAAACACTGGCTATGGACATCCATAAAGAAATGCCTTTCTATGCAGAAGATCCTGATTCTTCTGACCGGTATATGGGCGTCATGGACTTTGTCGCTTTTGGAGAAGCTGAAATTGTATTGATCGACTTCAAAACAGACGCGCTTTCTCCAAAGGAAATCCAGCAGCGTTACAGTTCCCAGCTGAACACCTATCGAGAGGCGCTTCAGATCCTGAGACCGGGTACCCCAGTTCATGCCTATGCGTGGAGTTTCCACAACGATCTTGCGATCAAGATATGACATATTCCCGGTTTCATGTTCGAAACCTATTGAGCACTGAGGATTCTTTGGGATATCGCAAAAACAGACAGTCATCGTTCGATGTTCTGCCTGTTTTTATTAAACTACTCCAGATGAATGTTAATTGCTGTTGATAATTTCCGGCATCAGATCTGAGAGAATGCCATTCACAAGTTTCCCCAGATCTGTATTACCCTCTGTAATTCCTCCGATAAACCCATCCCGGTAATGATTGGTGAGGATAGATGCCACTTCCTTGATATTGCCAGACTTGGTCATATCACGAAGCCCAACTTCCTTCATCGCCTCTACATAGCGAAGATGCGGGTCGGTATGCGCAAGCGCGTCATACTTTTTAATTGCTTAATCCGGTTTTTCAAGATACTGTGCATAAATATCCAGTGCAGATAAAGCGGAAATTGAATAGGAAACATAGTACAGCGGTGAGCTGAACAGATGATGAATAATAACCCAGACTGCATTCGGCACGG
>JAFWJY010000066.1 GCA_017514525.1 Solobacterium sp.
AGTCCTGCATGGCATTGCGGAAACCGCATGCCGGGGAACCGCAATATATCTCACTGCTACTCCGGATGACTGGCTGAAGACAAAATTGAAAAACGGCACACTGCAGTGTTTGAAGCTGAACCGCCGACCGCATGGTCACGATCTGCCAGTACCGGTCATTAAAACTGCCCCGACTTTCGTCCTGCTGATTCTGCTGGTGCGATGGCTGAAACATCACGCTTCACCGCGCATGGTTTTTGTGCCGACGATCCGTGAGGCAAAACTGCTTCACCGGTTTCTGAAGCAGTTCATGGATTGTTTCTGCTGCACATCAAAAACAGAAAACCGGGATGAAGTAATCGAACTGTTCCGTAAGACCAGAAACGGAATCATAGTGTCAACCACGATCCTGGAGCGCGGTGTTACGGTACCGGGCTGTGATGTCTGCGTCTTTCATGCGGATCATGGCGTGTTTGATGAAGCGGGACTGATCCAGATGGCGGGGCGTGCCGGCAGAACCTTTCAATATCCCGATGGAGATGTGTTGTTTCTGACATCCTCCCGCAGCGCTCTGGCAGAACAGTGCCGCAGAGAAATTCAGGAGGCTAATCTATGCGCTGCCTGATGTGTGGGGAACCAATCGGAACAGAAACATTTGCGGATCTGTTTCGAGGTGAAGATGTACTTTGTTCCGCCTGTCGTGGACAATGGAAGCGCATTTCTCATCGCTTCCGCTTCTGCGGGAAGAATGCCTTCGGGCTGTATGAATACAACGACGCATTTTCCTCCTGCCTGATTCAGTTCAAGGAACTGGGTGATGAGGCATTAAAAGATGTGTTTCTGTATCCTGATCACGCACGGCTGAAGCGTATGTATCATGGCAGAACGCTGCTGTTATTGCCGAGTGCTGCGGAAAAGCTGGAAGCGCGGGGATTTTCACATCTATGGGAGATGTTTGAATCAATTGGCCTGCCGATGCTGGAACCGTTTGTAAAACGGGACACTGGCGACCAGAAGGCGCGCACCCGCAGAGAACGGAAAACGATGGAATCCGGAATCACACTAAAAGCAGATGTGCATCTTCCAAAGCGGGTTGTTCTGGCGGATGATGTCATTACGAGCGGTTCCACCATGAAAGGCGCATTGGCAGTATTGCCGAAGGATCTGGACGTACAGGTATTTGCCTGCGCCATTACGCCGAAACTGCGTCCGCAAAGCGAAGGAAAGCGTTTCTTGAACGCCATAATTAATAAAGATATAATAATCTAGCTGATTTAAGGAATCAGGAGGTTTTTATTATGGCTGGAATTTTAGACAAACTTCTGAATGTCGACGGACGACGTCTGAAAGAAATTGAGAAGAAAATCAAACCGGTGCTTGCGCTGGAAGAAAAATATGCCGCAATGAGTGATGATGAACTCAAGGCTGAGACACCACGTCTGAGGCAGCTGCTGGCAGAAGGAAAAACAACAGATGATATTCTGCCGGAAGCGTTTGCGACTGCACGTGAGGCATGTAAACGCGTGATTGGTGAATTCCCGTATCCGGTTCAGGTCATGGGTGCTGCCGTCATGCAGGGCGGTGACATTGCCGAAATGAAGACAGGTGAAGGTAAGACGCTGACCTCCGTTATGGCAGTTTATCTGAATGCCCTGGAAGGCAAAGGTGTACATGTCGTTACGGTCAACGAATATCTGTCTGAACGAGACAGTGAGTGGATGGGACAGATTCACCGCTTTCTTGGACTGACGGTTGGTCTGAACCTGCGTCAGCTGACACCGGCGCAGAAGCGGGCAGCGTACAATTGCGATATTACCTATACGACAAACTCTGAACTTGGTTTTGACTATCTGCGTGACAATATGGTCAAAAACTCCAAGGATCGTGTACAGCGCGGACTCAACTTCGCACTGGTCGATGAAGTTGACTCCATTCTCATCGATGAATCCCGTACGCCGCTGATTATTTCCGGCGGTATGCGGCAGACCGCAAACCTGTACCTGCAGGCAGACCGTTTTGCCAAGAGTCTGAAAGAACAGGTCACCGAGGGTGACGAGGTAGTCAAGCCGGGTGAATATGAAATCGACGTCAAGGCCCGTACCGTACAGCTGACGGAAGCAGGTGTCGCTAAAGCAGAGCGTGTCTTCCGTATCGATAATCTGTACAACCTGGAACACACACAGCTGCTGCATCGAATTGGTCAGGCGCTGAAGGCCAACTACATCATGACCAAAGATGTGGAATATGTTGTTGATACTGAGAATGATGAAATCAACATCGTTGACCCGAATACCGGTCGTCTCATGAAAGGCCGTGAATGGTCAGATGGTCTCCATCAGGCAGTCTGCGCTAAAGAAGGAATCTCCATTCGCCAGGAAACAACGATTCTTGCGACGATTACCTATCAGAACTTCTTCCGTCTGTATAACAAGCTTGCCGGTATGACTGGTACCGCGAAGACCGAGGAAGAAGAATTCACGGAAATCTATAACATGCTGGTATACGAGATTCCGACCAATCGTCCGGTAGCCCGTATTGACTATCCGGACGCAATCTTCGGAACCAAGGATGCCAAATTCCGTGCACTGGTAGAAGAAGTGAAAGAGCGCCATGAAAAGGGACAGCCGGTACTGGTTGGTACCATTGCGGTTGAAACATCTGAGCTGATTCATGACATGCTCAAAAAGGAAAAGATAAAGCACGAAGTGCTCAATGCCAAAAACCATGCACGTGAAGCGGATATCATCGCCAAGGCTGGCCAGAAGGGGGCGGTCACGATCGCAACCAACATGGCAGGACGAGGCACCGATATCAAGCTTGGTGAAGGTGTGCGTGAGCTGGGCGGTCTCTGCGTCCTTGGCAGTGAACGGCATGAATCCCGCCGTATTGATAACCAGCTGCGCGGACGTTCCGGCCGTCAGGGTGATCCGGGTGAATCCCGCTTCTACGTCAGTATTCAGGATGATCTGATGATTCGGTTCGGAAGTGAACGTCTCGAAGGAATCTTCAAATCACTGGGCGATACTGCAGTGGAATCCAAAACTGTTACGAAGTCCATCAACTCTGCCCAGCGTCGTGTGGAAGGCGTCAACTTTGATGCCCGTAAGCAGCTTCTGCAATACGATGATGTACTGCGTCAGCAGCGTGAAGTCATGTACGATCAGCGCAACTTCATTCTGGATAACGAGGATGTACATACTGCGGTCATCAAGCAGATGTTCAAGCGTGTCATCTCGGATGTTGTTGGAGCCAACATTGATCCGGAATCCCGCAACAGTGATCTGAATGTACCGGCTCTGGTAAGTTCGCTCAAGAAGCTTGGCTTTGAGGGCCTGTTTACCGAAAACGAACTGGCAGGCAAGAGCGCGGAAGATGTGATCGGACAGATCGAAGACAAGGCATGGAATGCCTATGATCAGAAGATCGATCCGGTTCGTGAACAGATCAAGAGCTTTGAGAGGAACATGTCACTGGAAGTAATTGACCGGGCATGGGTCGATCATATCGACATGATGTCCAAACTGCGTGATGGCATTGGCCTCAGAAGCTATGCACAGGATAACCCGCTGCAGGCATATGTAACGGAAGGATTCCAGATGTTTGAAAACATGATGCATAACATTGCGCAGGATATTGTTGCCTACTGCATGAATATCCGTGTTGTCAAACAGGGAGAACAGCAGAAGGCGTAAGGAGTAACTACGATGGAACTATATGAAATGAAACAGGGCGTAGCCCGTTGCCAGGCAAAATTGGAGCAGCTTGGCTCCTCCCTTTGACCTGGCTGGCAAGAAAGAACAGATCAAGGCAAATGAAGAAGCGATGAATGCGCCGGATTTCTGGAATGACCAGAAGAAGGCACAGGCACTCATCCGCAACAACAACGCACTGAAGTCACTGGTGGAAAACCATGAGAAACTGCAGGGCGCACTAAATGATCTCTCAGAGTCGGTAAATGAACTGAACCAGTCATTTGATCCGGAACTGGCAGAACTGGTTGAAGATGAATACCGTTCGTTCATGACGGATTTCGACGCATTTGAAATTCAGGTGCTCTTAAGCGGACCATATGACAACCATGCGGCGATTCTGGAAATTCATCCGGGTGCCGGCGGAACCGAGGCAATGGACTGGGCCAGCATGCTGTATCGCATGTATGTGCGCTGGGCAGAACGCCGTGGCTTCAAGGTAACGGTGCTCGATTATCAGGATGGTGAAGAAGCAGGCATGAAATCCTGCAGTCTTCAGATCGAGGGTCCGATGGCGTATGGCTATCTCAAGGCGGAAAACGGTGTTCACCGTCTGGTGCGCATCTCACCGTTTGACTCCAACGCGCGCAGACATACCAGTTTTGCCAGCGTGGAAGTGATGCCGGAATTTGAAGATGATCTTGATATCGAGATTGATGAAAAAGATCTCGAAACGATTACGATGCGCTCTTCCGGCGCCGGCGGCCAGCACATCAATAAAACAGACTCCGCTGTCCGTATGACCTACAAACCACTTAATATCACGGTATTCTGTCAGACACAGCGTTCGCAGCTGCAGAACCGTGAAGCCTGCCTGAATATGCTGAAGAGTAAATTGCTTCAGATTCGCATTCAGGAACAGGCCAGAAAAATGGCGGAAATCAAGGGTGAGGTGAAAGCCAACGAATGGGGCTCTCAGATCCGCTCCTATGTTTTTCAGCCG
>JAFWJY010000067.1 GCA_017514525.1 Solobacterium sp.
CCATGATATCATCATGGCCGGGATCACAATCAATAATGATTTTACGCATTACTGTTCTTCAACTCTGCCGCTCTTGATGCGCAGATAGCTGATAATCGAGGAGATTGTCAGGAAGAAGAAGACGGCGAAATACGGAACCGCACTAACCAAATCTACTGGGAATAGTGCAGACTGGCTAAAGATAATTGAAATTGCTCTGAACACTGAGAAGATAACTGCTGAAACCAGCAGCATCACATAATTGCCATTTGCTATGCCATTTGCAGCAATACCCATCCATCCTTGACCAGAAACCATACCTTTGGTAAACATACGCACAGAATTCATTGAAAGATACATTCCACCCAAGGCAGCAAAGAGTCCGGAAAGAACCAGCGAAAAGAGCTGGAGTCGGCCAACATTGATACCGGCTGTTTTAGCCGCATCAGCATTCAGACCGCAAGCGCGCATCCGCATGCCCAGCGGTGTCTTATAAATCATGATAAACAGCACAATCAGCAGAATCCAACACACATATGTTAAAACGTATTGTCCTGAAAGAATGCTGCCTAATATCGGAATATCTTTTAGCAAAGGTATATCAATTGATCCGAGAGTTGGCGCATTCAACGAAGCACTTGAACCCTTATCTCCTGTAAAAAGATATAGGAAGAAAATTGAAAGAGAATTGGCAAACGTATTCAATGCAATACCAATCAGGATCGGATCAGCGCCAAGCCTCATTGAGAAGAAAGCAATTAACAATGATGTAAGGACTCCGATAAACAAACCGAAGATAATTCCAACCCATACATTTCCAGTTAAATAACTCCCTAATATTCCCGCTAATGCAGCAAATGTCATGATTGACTCAACAGCAATATTTGCAACACCTGCACTTGCTGTTACAAAAGCAGCAATACTTGCAAATAGGATTGGAGTGGCTAAACGAAGAATTGTCAGTAAAAAACCCATAGTAAACAAAGAAGAAATTATATTACTTAGCATTTTTACCAAGCCCCTCCTGCAGCAGTTTCTTTTCTCTAAGTCCTCTTAAGAAATACTGTGAAGAAATAAGCAGAATGACTATCCCTTCAATAATTGCAGTAATCTCGGATGGAACAGATGTGTCAGAGAAGTATAATACACCAGCACCTTGTTCCAGATATTTGATCAGGAACGAAGCGATGACAATGCCGATCGGATTGTTCCGTCCGAGCATCGCTAGCAGCATGCCCGAGAAGCCGATGCCTACCGCCGTCTTATCCGGCTGATAGAACGAACTCTGGGTCAGCAGCTGGCAGGCACTGCCTATACCGGCCAGAACACCGGCAATCGCGGCAGTCGCGATGGAAAGCTTGAAGGCGCTGATACCGGAATATTCCGCAAACTTCGGGTTTGCCCCGGCCAGCCGGATCTGATAGCCGAGTCTTGTCTTGTACATGACCAGGTACAGGATGATCGTGCACACGATCAAGAGCAACAAGCACGGTGAGATCCGCAGCGGCTCGAAGATATAACCGATCTTGGCTGTCTTCAGGTAGTCTCTGGAACCGATGGTCGAGGTTGTCTTGGTCAGCAGGTACTTCCGGATCAGGTGCATGGCGATACCGGAATAAATACTGTTGAGCATCAGGGAGACAACCATTTCATTCGTACCGAATTTGGCTTTCAGGAATGACGGTATGATCATCAGCACACCGCCGACAACAGCCGCTGCCAGGATGCACAGGATCGGGTGCAGGAAGTGGCTGGTCGTCACTGCCGTGCAGGCCACCGCCGCCACCGCGACACCGGAGATGATGTAGATACCTTCCGC
>JAFWJY010000068.1 GCA_017514525.1 Solobacterium sp.
AGTTATATCAAGACCTTCTCTGATCCGTATTAACAACAGTGCCTGTAATAAGCTGTATCGCACGTTGTCATTTGAAGCGATCAACTATCCAAAAGGGAAGCTGTATGAAGATCTTGCGACGGTACCGATTCAGATCTATCGAAGCACAAATGTGGTAAAGGTAGATGAGCCCTTATACTATTACCGTCAACGTTCCGGCAGTATCCAGCATAAGATCGATGAGCGGGTATTTCATATCTACGATGCGATCGATCGCTGCAGAGATTACATTGCCTCGCATGGGAATGAACCCCTGATTCTGGAAGAAATCAAGCATATGTATATTATCTATGGGCTTGATATTACGACCCTCAAGATCAAGGATATGGAAAGATCCGGCGATCGTATCGGAATGCTGAAACAGAATATGAAGCTGTTAAAAGAGCGGTATCCGGATTATCAGACAGATACCTATCTCAAACAGATGGGATTCAAAAAGAAATTAATATTCTGGATGTTATCCAAAGGTTTCTATAAACAGGTGCTGAAGCTATATGACCGATAAGATAAAGATACTATTTGTAAATGATGAAATGCGAATGGGCGGCGTAGCCAGGGTATTGAATACCTTGATGGCCGCACTCCCGAAAGATCGTTATGAGATCGATCTTTTGATCCTGCATAAGGAAGGCATGTTGCTGGAAGAAATACCGGAAGGGGTAACCGTGATTGAAGGCAGTCCATTCTTCAAGCCGGTAGATCAGTCATTGGATCTCTTATGGCAGGAAAAGGATCTTCCGGGTCTTGCCAGTAAGCTGCGCTTATTGACGTACATGAAGACCGGACTCATCCGCAAGAAGATCAAAAAGGAACGCAAGAAGATCCTGCATAAGCAGTACGATGTGGAAGTTGCCGCAAAGGAAGGCTTCTGCACGATTTTTACTGCGTATGGAGACAGCAAAAAGAAGATCAACTGGATGCTGACGGATTACAGTGTATGCAACTATTCCAGAAATCACATGCCGTTAGTCAAGAAAGCACTGGCGCATATTGATCTCAATATTGCCGACAGTGAGCAGGCAAAGATTGCCTATGAGACTGTTTTCCGCGTTTCCAATGGGATTACGATTCATAATCTGATGGATGTCGACCGCATTAAGAAAGAACTGGAACAGGAAGATGGCAGTGAAATTAACGGAACAGATGGGCCTAACATCATTACGGTTGCCCGCTTCCATCCGCAGAAAAGCATCGACCGGCTTCTGATTGCCAGCCACGAGACCTATCTTGCTGGGAATCACCATACGCTTTATCTCATTGGTGGGGGAGAAGAGGAAGAAAAACTCAGGTCCATGGTAAGGGATATGAACATGGAAAATGTTGTCTTCCTTGGCTATCGGCAGCACCCCTATGCCGCAATGGCAAAGGCAGACCTGTATGTTTCGAGCAGCCTGTATGAAGGATTTGCGACAGTGATTTCAGAGAGTCTGATTGTCGGTACACCGGTATCGGCAACGGAAGTCAGCGGTGCGAGAGAACAGATCACCAAGCCCGAACATGGCTGGGTCGTTGAGAATTCTCAGAAAAGTTTGACTGAAGGCTTGAAAACCGCTTTAAGCTCCATTGGAGACCTGAAAGATATGAAGTATTTCCTGAAGGATTATACTTATCCGAATGAAGAAATCTTGAAAGAATTCATGAAGGGGTTGAAATGAGTGAGCAGGAATTTGAATTAAGAGAGACACGGCCGGAAGAGTACAAGCAGATTCCGGATGCGTATCGAGAAAAAACCGTAGAACTCTACGTACAGTTTCAAACAGGCAATTATGAAAATACGATCAAAACTGCACGTAAACTGCTGGAGGAATACGACGATCACGAAACCGGCGCTGTTCGAGGGCTGCTTGGACGTGCGCTTCTCGAAGAAGGCGAATATGAAGAAGCAGATGGGATCGCCGATGAATTGATAAAAAATCCGGATACTCAAGTCAAAGGTCTGCTGATTCGTGCAGGTCGGAATTATGATTTTGGTGAGTATGAAGATGCGCTCGCTGACATAGACGCAATTAAGACGGGCAATCATGATGAATTGGACGCAAAACTAATTCAGTGTCAGATCGAATCTGACTATGGTGATAATGTTGAAGCGCGTCAGCGACTGCTGGAGTGTTTTGATATTGCCAAGAAGTGTGAAGACGAAGTGAAACATGCTGAAGAAGATATTTAACAAAACCAATCTCCATCGTCTGATCATACTGCTGATATTGATTCAGCCGCTGATCGACATGGATTATCTGTTCTATGAACAACTGGACGCACTGGGGCTTCCGCGCTTTTCCACAGTGATCCGTTTTCTCGTGCTGCCGGCTCTTGTTATCTGGTCATTTATACTGCGGGAAAAGAACCAAAAACGGACCTTTGCCATTGCGGCTGTTTACGGAATATTATTTCTAATCTATTTCGTACTTCATTGTCGCCAGGCCGCAGGACTTGTAGAGCGGTTATGGCTGACGGATAACTTCCGCTTCAGCATCTGGCAGGAGCTGACGTATGTGCTGACGCTTTGCCTTCCATACGGCGTCATTTATATCTGTTATAACGAAACGCTCAATCGCAAAGAACTGCGTGACATTGTTCTGTTCAGCTCGGCGATTATCAGTATTCCAATTGTAATTGGTGATTTCTACGTATTTGCACGGTCTACCTATTACGGCAATACCGTAGGCAACTTCTTTACCTGGTTTTCCGGTATCTATGACTGGTACCATCCCCGTACCTTAGCCTCCAAATTCTTTTTCAATGAAGGCAATACGATTGGCATTCTGCTGTTCATGTTATTGCCCATCCTTTATTACTTTTATACCTCGGAGGCCGACAAAAAGAAGCGAAATCAGATACTGGCATTACTTGTAATCCAGAGCCTGGCCATGCAGATGCTGGCGACAAGAGTCGCAACCTATGGTGCTGTGCTTGTGCCGGTCATGTTTCTGGTGCTGTACGCAATTGACGCATTTGTATTCAAACACCGTAAGTTTGAAAAACGCGTTCTTATTTCCTGCCTTTGCACAGCGGCTGTCTTTGGATTGATACTGAACTGGACACCGGCTGTGCAGAATCAGCGGGTGGATGCGAAAAATGATGTCGCTCTGTTAAGCAATGGCGCGATTAAGTTTGCGGCAGATGATCTGAAACAGGCGGAAGATCTGGTGCCGGGCAGTGAAGAATGGATCAACTTCTATGTGTATGCCTTTGAAACCTATGGCATCAATGCCCGTTATATTCAGTCTGTGCCATCCATGTACTACACGGAATACTACAGCTATCAGCACGACCCATGGTTCTGGTTTCATGTATGCTATGATATCCCGGTGTTTGACCGTGTCAGCGGCCGCCAGATTGAAACGATTTTCTTCAACTACAAGTACGAAAACCTTACTCCGACAGAAAAGATTCTCGGTATGGGCTACAGCACCTTTATGAACGGCTCTATCGTACTGGAAAAGGACTTTGCTCAGCAGGTTTATACACTTGGTTATGCCGGAGTGATACTGCTGTTATTTCCGTGGATCGGAATCATGCTGTATGGACTTGTCATGTTTATCAAATACTGGAAGAAGATGCTGACACTGGAAAATGTATGCCTGGGGCTGGCACTGGCATTTGGATTTGGCAGTGCCTGGCTGTCAGGCCACTTCCTTGACCAGTTTGTGACAACCGTCTTCACCGCATGTATTACAGCGATTCTTCTGAATAAAGTAAGTGAGGCAAAACATGACGAAAACGCTTAGACCAGACGTATCCGTCATTGTGCCATGTTACAACTGTGCTACCACGGTAGAACGCACTTTGGATTCTCTGGCCGCACAGACGCTTACAAATATTGAATTGGTCGTAATCAATGATGGCAGTACGGACAATACCCTTGCAGTACTGGAGCAGTGGAAACAGAGTCATCCAAACACTCAGATGGCACTTTATACCAAAGAAAATGAAGGAATTGCGGAAGCCCGAAATTTTGGTGTTTCCAAGGTAACTGGAAAATACTTTGGCTTTCTGGACAGTGATGATTACACTGTTCCGGAAATGTTTGAAGAAATGTATAACCTTGCCGTAAAAGA
>JAFWJY010000069.1 GCA_017514525.1 Solobacterium sp.
ATATTTCCGCACCCCTGCGTGATCACAAGATCACGTGGTTTCCATACCTCCAGGACCGCCTGTTCCGCATCTTCAAATGTCGGCGTCCAGCGGGCAGGTATACCGGCACGATTCATTGCGTCCGCCAGCATTCCAGAATCAAGATCTCCGGGATCACGTTCCCTTGCCATAAATACATCTGTAATCAAGGTCAGATCCGCCTCCGCCGTACAGGTCACAAAATCATCAAACAAGGACCGAAGCCGGCTGAACGTATGCGGCTGAACCACGGAAATCAGTTTTCCCTTACAGCGCTTGCGGGCAATATGAAGCGCATTGCGGATTTCCGTCGGGTTATGTCCGTAATCATGAAACAGTTCAACTCCGTTGATCACTGCTGTCCGTTCAAACCGCCGGTGCGCACCGGAAAACTCAGACAGACTAGTTGCGGCAGATATCATATCCGCCCCAAGCACATGGGCCGCGGCCAGCGCCGCCAGCGCATTTTCCACATTGAATTTCCCCGGAACTGCCATCTGCACATGACAGAGCTTTTGTTCATGACAGTAGAAATCAAAGGAAGCGTATTCTTCCGCATCTTCCTGATAACACCGGGGATGATAATCATCTGTTTCTTTCCAGCCAAATGTCAGATGATTCAGATCAGGACGCAGTTGGAACTGATGGAGAATGCGTGCATCCGATCCGTTGCCGATTAGGATTCCACCCTCTTTTATCTGGTCCATAAATGTGCCGAACGTTGTTTCAATCTCTTCAATATCCCGGTAACAGTCCAGATGATCCCGATCGATATTGAGAATCACTTCAAGATACGGTTTTAAATGAAAGAATGCGCGCTTATACTCACAGGCTTCTGTAATAAACAGATCACCATGGCCAAGCCGAACGCTTCCCCCGATCGCATCCAGTACGCCGCCAATATGAATGGCTGCGTCTTCTCCGTTATCCAGCATTATTTTCGCAAGCATGCTGGTACTGGTCGTTTTTCCGTGCGTACCGCAGATTGCGACCGAGCGCTCATATCGTTCGGCAATCCAGCCAAGCAGCTCCGGACGATCCATTACGGGGATACCGCAGCGTTCACATTCCAGAAGCTCTGGATTATCACTGCTTACTGCAGTTGTATAAATCACAAGATCCACTTGATGTACCGTTTCAGCGGTATGCCCGATCGTAACCGTAATGCCCAGTGCGCGAAGGGAATCGATCACTGCAGAGCTGCGATCACAGGAGCCGGACACCTGAAAACCCATATCCAGCAGAAGACGTGCCAGTCCAGACATGCTGGAACCGGTAATGCCAGTCATATGGATATGACTTCCAGGTCGATTCAGTACATGATATGCGCTCTCGTATGGACTCATAACAGATTTATTTTAGTACAAGCTGTTGGTTTATATGCAGAAACTTCATCATCTTCAGATACATGCACGAAACGGATCTCCGTTACGGGTGTTCGATGTTTTTTTCCATACGCCCGTTATAATGAATAGGGTCATCACAGCACGCTATAACGGCTGTGGACCGATCACAACCTGGAGGCTAAACATGAAGATTGCATACGCAGGCGGATCAACTCCGAACAACTGTTCCATCGGTCCCTGGTACTACGGTAACTGGGACCTCTACCTCGATCCGCTGGATCCCGTGCTTGCGGAACAGGCAGCGAAACTGGCAGAGCAGATCTGCACTTCCGGCAATTTTCAGTGTTCCCTGCAGGCACGCTGGAGCGGTTATGCGTCGATTCTGAAACACCAGGGCAATATCGATCAGGCATCCGGCAGTTTTGACTGCAGCAGCTTTGTGCTCTCTGTTTATCTGCTTGCAGGTCTGGATATCGATGAAGCAGGATACACGGGCAATATGGGACAGCTGCTTGAAAGCACCGGTCTCTTCCGAGTCCGTACCGACAAAACTGCAGTAACGACTCCATCTCAGGCACATCGGGGCGGCATCTATGTAAATACCAATGAATTCTGCGTGATTGCACTGGAGCGCGGCGAACAGGCCACAGATTACACGCCGGCAGAAATCACTCAGGCAAAAACCGCCTATACGGCTTATCAGAACACAAAGAAAAACCTTTGGAAAACCACTCTGAGAAAATCCGTTCAGCTGATTCAATCAGGAGATATCGAACCGCTTCGATACGCAAAAGACGGAATCTTTGATCTGTCCGGGAATCTGAAGCGGGACCCCTTTGAAGAAAACATCATCCGCTATGGGACAACCGCAGATGGACTCGAGAAGATTGAGCGCTCTGAACCGTATCTTTATTACGATCAGATTCCACAGACTGTCATCAATGATGTGCTCGGCTATGAGGATCGCAGATTCTTTTCGCATCGTGGATATGACCTGCGCGGAATACTGCGTTCTCTGGTCAACAATCTGCTTGGCAGATCAAAGCAGGGAGCCAGCACGATTACGATGCAGCTGACAAAGATTCTGTTTATCAATAACTATCAGCGAACGATTCAGCACAAACTGATTCAGCTGTATCTCGCAGTGCTGATGGAACACCACTTCACAAAACAGGAAATTCTAGAACTGTATGTCAATTCATTATGTCTGGGAAACAACTGTTACGGGATCGCTGAAGCGGCTTCATTCTATTTCAATAAGACTGCCGATCAGCTTTCTGTTTCCGAATGTGCTTATCTCACTGCCATCTCCATGAGCCCCGGATTTAACAATCCGCTGAAGTATCCGGAACATACAGAGTTTTACCGGAAAAACCGCCTGAAATATATTCACCTCGGCGGTCTTCTCAGTGACGAGGCATATACGTCCAGTCTGGAAGAAGTGCCTGTACTGCAGCTTCGCAGAGAACCCACACGCAAGCCTGTGATCTATGATGAGATTTATACGGTCTTGTTCGACCGGAAAACAAAAACCTTTCAGGATTCTGTTGAAACCATCTATCAGCGGCTGAAACAAAACGGCTTTCAATCATCGGTGATTGCCGGGATCCTGGGAAACATGCATGTAGAAAGCGGATTTTCTCCCGAGGCGGAATCGCCCGACGGTTCCATTGGCCTTCTGCAGTGGGAAAGAAGCAGAAAACAAGACCTGATCCAGACATTCCCAGACACATGGAATACCATCGACAGCCAACTTGACTTTCTATTTATGGAAGCAGATTCCTCCAGCCCCTTTGCGGATGAACGATTCATACAATTCATGGATCTCTGTAAACGCGATTCCTCCGGTACTCCGGAATACTATTCGGATCTGTTTCAGGCACTGATTGAACGCAACGCTTCCTATGACCATATGCCGGATGCG
>JAFWJY010000070.1 GCA_017514525.1 Solobacterium sp.
AGATCTGTTCGGTTTCTTCCTCGCTTGTCTGATTCAGCTCATGTAGTACTTCCCGGGCAAGCACTGCTCCGCGATGAGCGTGGTCATCGTAGCTGCCGGACAGATATGCCGCAAGATCATGCAGCATCGCTGCCATTGAGGCGAGCTCATAGTCCAGACCGCGCTTTTTTGCGATCAGTGTTGCCGCAAGCGATACTCCATACAGATGTACGATTGCGGAGTTGCGCTTTTCTTCATCTTCGATGGTGTTCAGCTTCGCTTCAACGATTCGGCGAAGGTCCTTTAATCGTCCCATGTTCAACTCCTCTTTTGGTTCTGCTTACACTATAGCCGCCAGACGCTTTTAATACAAACAGTCATCTGCCTGACTGCTTTTCTTCTTCGACCACAACTTCGCAATACGGTAAAACAATCGCAATGGCATATTTCGCTATCAGAGAAAAAGCCGGCGAACCGGCCTGTTACTCCTGGAAGGTAACTCCAGGGAAGTATTTCTGTTCGAACTCTGAAATCGGGATGGGCTTGCTGTAGAAATAGCCTTGGAAGATGTCACAGCCGATATTGCGCAGGTATTCAACCTGGGCTTTGGTTTCAACGCCTTCTGAGACAACCGGCATGCCCAGTCCTTTGGACATGGAGATGACCGCATTGAGAATTGTACGGGAACGGGATTTGTTTTCGGTTTCCCGCAGGAAGCCCATATCAATCTTCAATACATCTGCACTGAGATCCTTTAACAGGTTCAGACTGGAATAGCCTGATCCAAAGTCATCGATTTCGACTTCAAAGCCAAATGACTGTAGACGTTCAATGAGTTCAATGGTCTTGGTCGCATCGCTCATGAATACCGATTCTGTGATTTCGAGTTTCAGCTTTCTGGGCGGTACACCGTATTTGCCGACCAGACTGGTGAAGGTTTCATACAGATCCAGATAGAAGAAGTCTTTGACAGAAATATTAACGGTCAGAAACAGGGAAGAAAGCGGTGTATCCTCCCACTTCTTTAACAGCTGTACAGCCAGTTCCCAGACACGATAATCCAGCTGGTGAATCTGTCCGTAATCTTCCAGAATCCGGATGAAGTCACCCGGCATGATAATGCCTTTTTCCGGATGGATCCACCGGCACAGCGCTTCGGCGCCAACCAGTTTCTCATCACAGGAGATCTGTGGCTGTAAATAGATCTGAAACTGACCTTCCTTCAGGGCATCGTGGAATTCATTGATGACGGAGAGATCGTGAAGGGCATGTTCCATCATTTCATTGTCATACCAGGCCCAGGCATTCTCGCCTTTATTCTGAATGGCCTTGGTCGCAATCGATGCGCGGTCGCACATGATCGCAACCGGTGTGGTACGGTCTTTGATCCGATAGATGCCGGTATGATTGCGCACCGAGAAGCTGTCATTGGCGAATTCGCTGGAGATGGCATTCATTCCGTTGAACAGACGATCCGGATTAAATTCATCCTCCCGGATCAGAAGCGCAAACCGGTCTCCCTGCAGGCGTCCGGCAATTGCGTGCTCCTTATCCTGAATGGATGCACGGATCAGTTCGGCAATCTTGATCAGGATCTCATTTCCTTTCTGCACACCGAATAATTCGTTGAAGAGACGGAAATCCCGGATATTGCTTGCCAACATGAGGTAGGCGCCATCGGGATCCTGTTCCAGCATATCCCGTACCGCGCCATAGAAGCCAAAGCGGTTGTAGACCTGCGTCATTTCATCATGTGTAGCGCGGAAGCGCTCCACATCAAACCGCTTTCCTTCATCGGTGCGGTCAAAGAAGAAGTAATAGTATCCGATCTGTTTGTTTAAGGCATCCTGCAGGGGATACTTCTGAACGACGTATTCCCGGGTGCCGGAAGAAGCGTTGAACTTCTGTTTCCAGGTGTCTTCCGCTCTCTGCGGCTGCAGCCACTGTTCCAGTACATTCTGAATCTTATCGAGGTCATCCTCGCATTCAAACATACGGAATACTTCCGCATTGGCATAGATGCACTGCCCGGACAGATTAAAGCAGGCAATGCCGGAGTGCATATTCTGAATGACATAGGTCAGGCTGTCCGCAAACTTTTCCCGTGTAACACGGCGGTCCTGCTGCACGTGTTTGGAGGCATCTGCTTTCGGCTCGATTGTTATCATTTCAATTACACAGGTGTAGATGGATCCATCCGGATCGAGGATCTCTGCTGGTTTGGCGTGAATATGGTAGATGGTACCATCCTTTACCTCATCTTTATCCAGTTCCGCACCGGATTCCACCGATTCCAGTGAGATGCAGTTCTTACACCGGTCGGCAATATTCCAGACGCTGTAACAGTAAGGGCCGATCTTAACACCGCCATCCCGGGCAATGGAAAAAATGCGGCACTCATACGGGTTTACCAGCCGCACGCCGTCATATTGATCTTTAATGGATTCCAGATAGGCGTTCAACTGCTGTTTCGTGAATCGTTCGATCGCCATAGATTACCTGCTTTCGTTTGGTTTCATTGTATAAATATTTGCGCGAAAATAAAAGTGAGCTGACTGCTGCGCATTGAAAAACGGAAAGTGTTGAAGGTACAATAGAGCCAGAGAAAACTCTCTTTTTGTCATGTAAGAAAGCAGGTAATCTATGAAATACAAGCGATTGGGCGAAATGCTCGTAGATGTCGGCGCTATTACCGAGGCTCAGCTCGAGGAAGCGCTTGCAGGGCAGAAGGGATCCGGCAAACGACTGGGTACCTATTTGGTAGATGAAAAGTATATTTCGGAAGATCAGCTTATTGAGATCCTTCGGCGTCAGCTCGGTATCGACTTTATCGATCTGAACAAAGCGAAGATCGATCCAAGTCTGGTAACGCTGGTACCGAAGAATATCGCTAAGTCCAACCGTGTCGTTCCGGTGCGTCTGGACCGGGATACGCTGTATCTTGCGATGGAAGACCCGATGAACTTCCCGGCTGTGGAACAGGTCAAGAACATCACCAAGAAGCGTGTCATCCCGATGATTGCCTATTCCCGTTCCATTGACCGTGCACTTTCCGTTCTCTATGACAACGAAGGCGCCGCCAAGGCAATGGAAGAGATGAAGGAGGAGCAGGGCTTTGCGACAGTTGATGAAACTGCCAATGTCCTAGATTCCGATGATACCAATGCGGCTCCTACCGTAAAACTCGTCAATTCCATCATTGAGCGCGGCATTATCGAAAAAGCCAGTGATATTCACATTGAGCCAAGAGAACATGACATGTGCGTACGCATTCGTGTAGACGGCCGTCTGAATGAAGTACTGCAGATACCAAAAGAACTGCAGTCGGCAGTCATCTCCCGTTTCAAGGTCATGGCTAACATGAACATCGCAGAGCGCCGCATCCCGCAGGATGGACGTGCAATCGCAAGAAGGCCGGATGGTACGAACATTGACCTTCGTCTCAACTCACTGCCAACGATCTATGGTGAAAAGATCGTTATCCGACTGTTCACCCGTGAGACTTCCATTCTGAATCCGCACGGCATCGGTATTACCGATGAGGATATCCCGAAGTTTGACCGTCTGATGAAGAATACCAGCGGTGTCGTACTGATCGTCGGTCCGACCGGTTCCGGTAAGACATCCACACTGTATACCATGATCAACGCGCTCAAGAGCGATACCGTAAATATGATCTCACTGGAAGATCCGGTCGAGTTCCAGATTGAAGGCGTCACGCAGGTCGCTATCAATGAAAAAGTCGGTCTGACGTTTGCCAGCGCGCTTCGCGCCTGCCTCCGTCAGGACCCGGATATTATCTGTATCGGAGAAATTCGAGACGGTGAAACCGCAGAAATCGCGATGCGTGCTGCGATGACCGGTCACTTCGTACTTTCCACCATTCATACCGAAGATGCCTGCTCGGCCATCGACCGTCTGAAGGATATGGGTGTAGAACCATACCTCGTCGCCGGTTCCGTGCGCGGCGTCATCTCACAGCGTCTGGTGCGTAAGATCTGCCCGAACTGCCGGGAGGAGACAACCCCCGACCCGTTACTGCTGGACTATGCCGGCATTAAGAATGATGGAACCAAACGGTTCTATCACGGCCGCGGCTGTCACCAGTGCTTCGACAGCGGCTATCGTGGCCGTACCGGTGTATTCGAAATCATGACAATGAATTCGAAACTGCGGGATATTGTCGCAAGCGGCGCAACCGGTACCGAGCTGCGCCGGCAGATCTCAACGACAGACTTTACACCGATGATCGTCAATGGCCGCAAGCTCATTGACGCCGGTGTAACAACGGTAGATGAAGTTGTACGTACGATCGTAACTCTGGAGTAAGACTATTATGAGAAAAACATTGGAAGAAATTATCGTTCAGGCAGCTGCAGACGGAGCCAGTGATATTCACCTGACCGCCGGGCAGCCTCCGAAATACCGTCTTCATGGACAGATTCAGTCCATGAACGATGAGAATCTCGCTCCGCAGGACTGTATTGAATACGCCAAGGAACTGGTAGGGGATGAGTGGAAACAGATTGAAGACATCGGTGAACTCGATGCCGCCAAGACCGTATCCGGTCATCGTATCCGTATCAACCTGTATAAAGTCAGCGGTACGATGTCTGCCTGCCTTCGTCTGTTATCCGACTGGATTCCGAAGATTGAAGAACTTCATCTTCCGCCGGTTGTGTCTACATTCCCAACCTACAACAAGGGCATTGTCCTTGTGACAGGAGAAACCGGTTCTGGTAAATCCACCACGCTGGCTGCGATTCTCGATGAGATCAACCATACCCGCAATGAGCACATCATTACGCTGGAAGATCCGATCGAGTATGTGTATCAGCCAGACAAGTGTGTTATCTCACAGCGTGAAGTCGGAACGGATACCCGTTCCTACGCGGATGGCTTACGAGCCATTCTGCGTGAAGACCCGGATATTATCCTGATCGGTGAAATGCGTGATGGTGAAACCATCGAAACAGCACTTACCGCAGCTGAAACCGGCCATCTGGTATTTGCGACCCTGCATACCAACAGCGCCAGCGATTCCATTGACCGTATTGTCGGCACCTTCCCGGCCGAGCATCAGCAGCAGATCCGTCTGCAGCTGTCCACAACGCTCAAGGCAGTTCTTTCCCAGCAGCTGCTGCTAAAGAAGGGCGGCAAGGGAAGAATCGCTGCCTGTGAAGTCATGATCTCGACGCCTGCGATCCGCAACCAGATTCGCGAAGGCAAGACGCCGCAGATGGAATCTGCGATTCTGACCTCCGCAAAAGAAGGCAGTGTCACGATGGACAACTACCTGCTGAAACTGGTGAAGGAAGGCATGATTGATCCGGAGACCGCGGTCGAAGCCGCAAACAAGCCGGAATATATCAAGCAGAATACACAGGGGCTTGGAATGGGAATGAGCAGCTTCCGGAGGTAATGCATGGTTACGTATAAGTACAGTGCGATGTCTCCGGATGGCGCCAAGGTAAACGGCGTCATAGAAGCCATCGATGAATTTGCGGCAGTTGAGCGCATCAAAGCGACCTGCCCGGTCGTTCTCAGTATTTCAGAAGTAAAGAGTGCGGATGAAAACAGTATTCTGAACATGGAGATCGGTTCGAACAAAGTCGATCCGAAATCACTCTCCGTCATGTGTTCGCAGTTTGCCACAATTCTCTCTGCCGGTGTTGACGTCGCCTCCTGTATGGAGATGATCGGCAACCAGACCGAAGACAAAAAACTGAAGAAGATGCTGCTGAACAGTGCCAAGGATGTAGCACAGGGTAACTCCATTGCCGCAAGTATGGAAAAGAACTGTCCGGGTCTGCCTGTTACCTTTATTGAAACAGTACGGGCCGGTGAATTGTCCGGTACACTGGAAGACAGCTTTGCGACACTCCAGACCTACTTCGAACGAAACTATCAGTTAAAGCAGAAAGTAAAGTCTGCATTATCTTATCTGATGTTTGTCGTTGTTGTAGCAGTCATCGTAGTTATTGTTGTAATGGTTAAGGTAGTACCTACCTTAACGCAGGTATTCGGTGATCTTGGCGGTGAACTTCCGTTTATTACCGTATTATTGATTAATATCTCTAAGTTCTTTACCAAGGCATGGCCGATTATCCTGCTGGTTGCGATTGTCGGATTCCTGGCATTCAAGTTCTACACCAATACAGAAAAAGGAAAGATCTGGTGGGGTAAAACATTGCTTTCAATGCCAGTCATGGGAAAGATCAACACATTCTCCGGTTCAGCCGACTTTGCGTCAACGATGTCTGCACTGCTCAGTGCAGGTCTTCCAGTAACCAATGCATTGGAAGTTACGTCCAAGGTATTGGATAACTATGTACTGGGAACAGAAACCAATAAGCTGGCTCAGAAAGTACAGACGGGTGTAAAGCTTGGTGATGCGATGCGTAATTCAGGTGTATTCCCGCAGACCTTAACCGAGATGACCGCAATTGGTGAGAACACTGGTGAACTGGAAAAAACATTGAAAACAGTAGGCAACTATTACTCCCAGGAAGCGGACTATGCGATGACTGCGGCAATCTCCAAACTGGAGCCTACACTGCTGGTTTTCCTGGCAGCTTTCGCGGGGTTCATCGTATTAGCAATTTACATGCCAATGTTTACGATGTACAACCTGTTCTAATTCATCCTATCAATCAGTAAAAAATTGTAAGTATTATTGAAATCATAAAAAAGAATATGGTACCTTATAATTACGAAATAGGGGATTCACCCAAAAGAAGGAGAAAAGAAAGAAAATGAACAAGAACAATAAAAAAGGTTTCACTCTTGCCGAGCTTCTGATCGTAGTTGCGATTATCGGCGTACTTGTAGCAATCAGCATTCCCATTTTCACAGCACAGCTGAAGAAGGCTCGTCTGGCCACAAACCAGGCTAATGCTCGTGCTGCTTATGCGGCTTGTGTTGCCCAGTTACTTGATAATGAGTTAAGTGAAGGAACTTGTACATATGCAGTTTCGAGCGGGACCGTTACTACACATAATACTGGTACTACTGCTCAGTCTATCTCTGTTGCGCCTGCTGATTGGAAGGTTGATTCAACTGGTGCAGACTCTCAGCTTGATGATAAACAGGCTACGAGTTGGACTGTCACAATTACATCATCTGGAACCACATATGCTGCTAGTTTTCCGCAGTAATTAATTATCGTTTATAAGATTAAATAATCAATGATTGAATGAGTTCAAGGTTGCAAACAATCTTGAACTTTTATTTTTTATTGCGATGAATTAATTTGAAATACTTTTCTAGAAACTAAAGGGGCAACAGCTGGATTTTTAACTTTGTAAATGGCTGGTTCTTTAAAGGGTAAGTCTAATAATGTGACACTTTCATTAGAAAAATTAAACAGTTCAGCTTCGGAAATAT
>JAFWJY010000071.1 GCA_017514525.1 Solobacterium sp.
GGCAGAAAGGCTATGCCGGGGAACTGCTGATCCTTGGTCATACGGATGCGGAAGATATTCCGGAACTGATCGAACAGAATATCTCCGTACCTGCCTATTCTTTGAACTGGGTGAAGCGAACCGTGGGATGTTCCTGCAGAGGACTGAAGGTGCATCTGAAAGTGGATACCGGCATGAATCGGATTGGCTTTCATTCCATACCGGAACTGAAGGAAGCGATTGAACTCCTGAAAACAGCCGGTGCGCAGGTGACAGGCATCTTTACCCATTTTGCCTGTGCGGATACAGATAAGGAATTTACCTTAAAGCAGTTTGAGCGGTTCCAGACAGCGGTTCAGGCATTAAACCATCACTTTGAATGGATCCATTGTGATAACTCCGAGGCAACTCTCTGGCTGAAGGAAGACTGCTCCAACGCCTGCCGCATTGGCATCTCTATGTATGGCATTTCAGAGACATTAAAGGATCTGTATCATCCGGTTTCCCTGTATTCCAGGGTATTCTTTATCAAGCAGGTGCACGCTGGTGATACGATCGGCTATGGCGCAACCTATACGGCAGAGACCGATGAGTATATCGGCACAATGCCGATCGGTTATGCGGATGGACTGATCCGGAAGAATCAGGGACGGAAAGTTTATATCAATGGTTCGAAAGCGGAGATTGTGGGCCGTGTCTGTATGGACCAGGCTATGATCTGCATTGATTCCACGGTTACAGAAGGCAGTAAAGTGGAAATCTTTGGACCGCATATCTCGCTGGAACAGATGGCGGAAGAACTTGACACCATCCCATATGAGATTCTGTGTCTGATCTCAGACCGGGTTACCCGGGTATATAAACGCAATGGTGAAATCATCGATGAATCCAATGGACGGATGAAGGAAGCAGCAGGCTGAGACCTGCTGTTTTAACACCTGAAAATGAAACAATTTTCAGAAATAGTTCAAGAAAATATTTTCACCACATGGTAGAATATGGAAGATCGGAGGATACGCTGATGTCCCGTTTCATGAACCGCAAATATGACGCACTGAAACCGTATGTGCCGGGGGAAATTCCGCAGGACACCGGATTTATCAAGCTGAATACGAATGAATCTCCTTACGCGCCCAGTGAGGGAGTTTTAAATTGTTTTACCAGAGAAAACGCCGCTTTACTGCGCTTATATGAAGATCCGACCAACCGGGCGCTGAACCAGGCGATTGCCGGATATTATAAGGTTCAGCCTGAAAACATTATGGCCACCGGCGGCAGTGATGAAACGATTGAGCTTGCGATGATGGCATTTGCGCAGGATGGGATTGCATATCCCGATGAAACCTATGGGTTTTATCAGGTTTTCACGAACCTCCATCAGATACCTACAACGATAATTCCGTTAAGAGAAGACTTTTCTCTGAACCCGGATGATTATAGCAATACCGGTACAGCCATTATCTTTGCCAATCCAAATGCGCCAACCGGTCTTTATCTGGATCGGTCCCAGGTTCGCAAGATTCTGGAATCCAATCCGGATCATGTCGTGATTGTGGATGAGGCCTATGTGGATTTTGGAAATGAATCGATGATTCCCTTAATCAAAGAATATGACAATCTTCTGGTCATTCAGACGTTCTCCAAATCAAGGAACCTTGCCGGTGCGCGCATTGGCTTTGCGGCAGGAAACGCGGAACTGATTCAGGATCTGGAGAAGCTGCGCAATTCCCGCAATCCCTATGATGTGACACGCATGTCACAGCTGGCCGGCATTGCCGCAATTCAGGATGCGGCGTATTACCGTTCCTGCTGCGAACGGATCATTATTACCCGGGAATGGACAAGAAGGGCTTTAAGGGAGCTGGGCTTTCATGGGACGGACAGTCATTCCAACTTTCTGTTTGAAGCGCATGCGACGATTCCGGGAGATGTGATTCAGGCAAAACTGAAAGAACACAAAATTCTGGTACGATATTTTAACCGGGAGCGCATCAAAGACTACAACCGCATCACGATCGGTACAGAAGAAGATATGAAGCAGCTAGTCAGCGTGCTGAAGGAGATCTGTAATGAGAACAGCTGAACTGAAACGCAAAACCGCAGAAACGGATATTGAAATAAATGTGAATCTGGATGGCGATTCTGCCAATTCCGTCATTGATTCGGGTGTTGGTTTTCTGGATCATATGTTAACGCTGTTAGCGCGGCATGGCGCTATGGAACTGAAGGTGCTGTGCAAGGGTGACACGCAGGTGGATGATCATCACAGCGTGGAAGATATCGGCATTGCCTTAGGTACTGCGGTTCGGGAGGCACTTGGAGATAAGGCAGGCATCCGTCGGTACGCCAGTATTGCCTTACCCATGGATGAAGCACTGGTATTATGCGCACTGGATATTTCGGGACGCGGCGGTCTTTATTATGAGGTGCCATTTCTGACGGAAAAGATCGGTACGTTTGATACCGAACTGGTGGAGGAATTCATGCATGCGCTTGCCCAGAATGCGGGTTTTACACTGCATCTGCAGAAACTGGCAGGCAGAAACAGCCATCATGTGGCAGAAGCCTGTTTCAAGGGACTGGGACGGGCAATGCGCGAAGCTGTTTCCAGTGACCCACGGGAAGCCGGACGCATTCCGTCAACCAAGGGGGTTCTATGAGTCTTGAAGAAAAACTGAACCGGCTGTTTGAGGGTTTCGGCTATCAGAAGTTCAAGATGTCCAAGTTTGAGGAATACGACCTGTATGCCCTGAACAAAGACTTCCTGACGAGTAGCCAGCTGATCACATTTACGGATCTGGATGGCAAGCTGATGGCATTAAAGCCGGATATTACTTTGTCAATCGTAAAAAGTACGACAGCTCCCCGTAAGGTCTATTACAACGAAATGGTCTATCGTGCCAAGGATCATCACTACCGGGAAATCCCGCAGGCTGGCGTAGAATGCATTGGACCAGTAGATGCGTATCTTGAAGCGGAAGTTATTGCGCTGGCCGCAAACGCGCTGGAGACCATTGATAAAAATTACATTCTGCGCATCAGTGATGCCGGTTTTCTGAAGGCACTGCTGGAAGATCAGCAGATCGACGAGCAGTATCAGGCATTTATCCTGGATGCGATGGATCATAAGAACGCGGATTACCTGCGCGCTCTGGAACAGGAAGGCGTGCTGAACAGGCAGCTGTGCAGCACGTTGATCAACCTGATTGATCTTTACCTGCCATTATCGCAGGGTGCGAAAGAAGTGAAGAATCTGGTCAGAACACCAGCCTGTGTACAGATGATGGATCATCTGCAGGAAATTGCCAAAATTCTGAAAGGCTTTGAAGTGGAGAATCGGATCTTCCTGGATTTCTCACTGGTCAATTCCATGGATTACTACAATGGCATTGTCTTCCAGGGAGCACTCAGCGGGATTCCGTTTACCGTATTGTCTGGCGGACGCTATGACCGCCTGCCGCAGAAGATGGGAAAATCCTTTGGGGCAGTTGGCTTTGCGGTCTATATGGACATTGTGGAAAACCAGCGTCATTCGAGAAAATCCTTTGATGGCGATATTCTGATTCGCTATCAGGCCAAGGATACAGCAGTCCAGGTCGCCAGAATCGTACAGACACTGCGCAGGCAGGGGAAAACCGTACGTGCGATAAGCGACGGTGCAGACTGGGATTCTTCCAGATGGCGCAAGGTGCTGTCGGTAAAAGAAGCCGGAAAGGAGGCAGGACTATGATCAATGTGGCGCTGCCAAAAGGTCGGCTTGGCGATCAGGTTTATTCCATTCTGGAACAGGCTGGTTATTCCTGCCCGGAGATTCTGGATAAGAAATCCAGAAAGCTGGTATTTGAAAATAAGGAGAAAGGCGTCCGCTATTTCTGTGTCAAGCCGACGGATGTTGGCGTGTATGTTGAACGTGGTGCGGCAGATGTCGGCATCGCTGGAAAAGACATCCTGCTGGAATATGAGCCGGATGTGTATGAATTATTGGATCTTGGCATTGGCAAATGCCGGATGTGCATTGCCGGCTATCCGGATTTCTATGATGATACAGACCGGCCATTGCGTGTAGCGACCAAGTTTCCGCATATTGCCAGAACCTATTATGGCGAACAGGGCCGTGATATTGATATCATCAAGCTTCATGGTTCCATTGAACTGGCACCGATCCTGAAACTGGCGGATGTCATCTGCGATATTGTGGAAACCGGAAGTACCTTAAAGGAAAACAACCTGGTGGTGTTGGAAGAAGTAGTGCCGGTCAGTGCACGCTTTATTGCCAACCGGGTATCCTGGCAATTCAAACATGAAGAAATCGTTGCGATGCGGAAAGCATTGGAACAGTAAGAGGTAACCCTATGATGCGAATCTATGAGATGGGAGCGATCAAAGAAGAAGAGATCTTTGCCCGCAGTAATGAGCAGCGGGATGTCGCACCCGCTGTAACTGCCATTATTGAAGCAGTAAAAAACGAGAAGGATGTGGCACTGAAACAGTTCACGAAGCAGTTTGATCATGCGGATCTCGAACAGCTGCAGGTCAGTGAAAAAGAAATTGAAGATGCGGTGGCTAAAGTAGATCCGGCATTCATCGCTGTGCTGATGGAAGCCAGTGAGAATATCGCGCACTACCATGAAAAACAGGTGCGCAATGACTATACCTTAACCGATCGACAGGGAATCGTACTGGGACAGAAAGTATTGCCGCTGGAACGGGTTGGCATTTATGTGCCGGGCGGTACAGCTGCTTATCCAAGCACCGTCCTGATGAATACCATTCCTGCCCGCATTGCAGGGGTTTCGGAAATCATCATGGTTACTCCGCCGGATCAGAATGGAAACATCAATCCGAATATACTTGCGGTAGCGTATGTGGCAGGGGTATCGCGTATTTTTAAGGTTGGCGGCGCACAGGCAGTTGCGGCGCTGGCTTATGGGACAGAGACAATTCCTGCCGTTGATAAGATCGTCGGACCTGGCAATGCCTATGTCGCGGAAGCGAAGAAACAGGTATTCGGTCAGGTTGGCATTGACATGGTGGCTGGTCCGAGTGAAGTTCTGGTAGTGGCAGACGGCAAATCCAACCCTGTCTTCGTGGCGGCAGATCTCTTATCTCAGGCCGAACATGACCGCATGGCTTCTGCGGTGTTAGTGACGGATTCCA
>JAFWJY010000072.1 GCA_017514525.1 Solobacterium sp.
CGCGGCGATGACTTGTTGAAGCGCCTTGAAATTGACTTCATGGAGGCATGTTTCGGTACAACCAAAACGATCCGGATCAATGTCGATGAAACCTGCAGTGCCTGCGGTGGCACTGGTGCCGCATCCAAGGCGGATATTGAAAGCTGTAAGACCTGCGGCGGCCGTGGAACGGTCATCACCCAGCAGCGCTCTATCCTTGGCGTGGTTCAAAGTCAGCGAACCTGCCCGGATTGCGGTGGTACTGGTAAGAAGATCCGCAAGGTATGTCCGAAGTGTGCAGGCAAGGGGTATCAGTCCAAGACACAGAATGTTGAAGTCAGGATTCCTTCCGGGATCAATTCCGGACAGCGTCTGCGGATTGCCGGAAAGGGTGGACGCGGAGCCAATGGCGGTCCGAATGGCGACCTCTATCTGGAAATCTATGTTCGTCCGCATGAAAAGTTCATCCGTGACGGCAAGAACATTCTGCTCGAGATTCCGATTACTGCAGTTGATGCCACGCTTGGCACAACGGTTGATGTACCAACCATCAATGGCGATGTATCGATGAAGATTCCGGCAGGTACACAAGAAGGCACACAGCTTCGTCTGAGAGGGGAAGGCGTACCGGACAGCCGTGGCGGAAAGCCAGGCGATCAGTTATGTACGGTTCGCATCAAGATCGACAAGAAGCTGACAGCCAAGGAGCGTCAGCTGTATGAGCAGCTGCGCAACCTGGAAGACAAGCCGGGTAAGGAAAACATTTGGGATAAGTTTATTAATTCGTTCAAGTAAGAGTTGAACAAAAAGGGGTAA
This sequence comes from Solobacterium sp., assembly GCA_017514525.1. GTDB lineage: Bacteria > Bacillota_I > Bacilli_A > Erysipelotrichales > Erysipelotrichaceae > Bulleidia. Next base: position 796 of record JAFWJY010000072.1, read on the forward strand.
TCAGCTCCGTGGATCACACGGTGAAAGGAGGACTTCTTTCATGGATATTGAAAAAATGACAGAGGCGCTGCAGAGTCTGATTCTTGCGGCGATGACAAAAGCACAGGAAAGCAATCATGTTGAAATAGCGCCGGAACATGTACTTCTGGCAATGCTGGAGGACAATGGCCTTGACGGCATCTGGCAGCGGCTTGGCTGTGATAAGCAGAAGATGATTGCGTTCGTACAGGGCTATCTGAATCGTCTGGCGGTTGTGCCGGATTCCGATGGTCAGCCGATCATAAACCGGTATGTGATTGAAGCCTATTCCAAAGGACTTCAGATCATGAAGAAGAATGGCGATACCTATATGAGTACCGCAGTTCTTCTGATGGGCCTGCTTGAGACCAACAGCGAAGTATGCCGTCAGCTCAAGAAGGAATTCCGGTTTAATGAAAACGATGTAAAGAAGGCGGAAGAAGACCGCCGTGGAGGTATCAAAATGGATGAAAAGACCAATGAGAGCCAGCTTGATGCCCTGCAGAAATATGGACACGATCTGGTTCAGGATGTAAAAGACGGAAGAATCGATCCGGTGATCGGCCGTGATGATGAGATCCGTCGTGTAATCGAGATTCTTTCCAGAAAGACCAAAAACAATCCGGTTCTGATTGGTGAACCGGGTGTCGGTAAGACCGCAATTGTCGAAGGTCTTGCGTGGAGAATCATGGAAAACGATGTCCCGATGGGATTGTCGAATAAGCGCTTGATTGAACTCGATATGGGCGCGCTGATTGCTGGTGCGAAGTATCGCGGTGAATTTGAAGAGCGTTTGAAAGGCGTGCTTGATCAGATCAAGAAAGCGGATGGTGAGATCATTCTCTTCATCGATGAAATTCATAATCTCGTTGGCGCCGGTAAAACAGAAGGTTCCATGGATGCCGCAAATCTGCTGAAACCGATGCTCGCACGAGGCGAACTCAAATGCATCGGTGCGACAACCTTTGATGAATACCGCAAGTATATTGAAAAGGACAGAGCTCTTGAACGCCGTTTCCAGAAGGTTATGGTTACGGAGCCGACCGTAGAAGATACGATTGCGATCCTGCGTGGTCTCAAATCCAGATTTGAAAGCCATCATGGCGTTCAGATCAAGGATGATGCGATCATCGCAGCCGCAACCTTATCCAACCGTTATATTACCGACCGGTATCTGCCGGATAAGGCGATTGACCTTGTGGATGAGGCGTGCGCCGGACTGCGTGTGGAAATTGACTCCAAACCGGAAGAACTGGAAGAGATCTCCCGTAAGATCATGACACTTGAGATTGAACGGACTTCTCTGGAAAAGGAAAAGGATGACAAGACATTAGACCGCAAGAGTGAAATTGAACGGGAACTTGCCAACCTCAAGGAAAAGGAAACAGCTCTGAATGATCAGTGGAAGCGGGAGAAGGAATCGCTTGACCAGCTGAAGACTGACCGGGAAGAGCTGGAAAAGGCGAAGCTGGATCTGACCCAGGCTCAGAACGATACAAACTATGAGCTGGCTTCACAGCTGAAGTATGTCCGCATCCCGGCGCTGGAGAAGCGTATTCAGGAAGCGGAGAAGCTGGAAAACAACGCAGATCTTATGATCCAGCAGGCAGTAGATGAAGAACTGATTGCCAAGGTTGTCAGCCGCTGGACCCATATTGAAGTATCCAGACTGATGTCAACAGAACGCCAGAAGATCCTGCACCTGCAGGATTACCTCAAGGCTCGTGTTATGGGTCAGGATGAAGCACTGAAATTAGTCAGTGAATCCATCATGCGTTCCAAGGCACAGATTCAGGATGAAAACCGTCCGCTTGGAAGCTTCCTCTTCCTTGGTCCGACCGGCGTTGGTAAAACGGAAGTTGCCAAGGCACTGGCACAGCAGCTCTTCGATGATGAATCCAAGATCGTTCGGATCGATATGTCGGAATACATGGAGAAATTCAGCGCTTCCCGTCTCATCGGTGCTCCTCCGGGATATGTCGGATACGATGAAGGCGGCCAGCTGACAGAGGCAATCCGCCGCAACCCGTATTCCATCATCCTGCTGGATGAAGTGGAAAAGGCGCATCCGGATGTATTCAATGTATTACTGCAGATACTGGATGATGGCCGTGTAACGGATTCCAAGGGGGTTGTCGTTGACTTCAAGAATACGATCATTATTATGACCAGCAATCTTGGCAGCGATTATGCGTTTGAACCGGATGCGGAAGTACGGGAAGAGAAGTACCGAAATGAAGTCAGTCATTTCTTCAAGCCGGAATTCGTCAACCGTATTGATGAAGTAATCGTGTTCAATGCATTAAACAATGACACGATGAAACTGATTGCGGACAAGTTCCTGGATCAGCTGCGCGGACGTCTTGCGGAGAAGGATATCGAACTGGAAGTAACGGATGCGGCAAAAGCCAATATCGTTCTTTACGGTACTGACCCGACCTTCGGCGCCCGTCCGATGAAGCGTCATATCCAGCGTAATATTGAAACTCTGGTTGCCCGCAAGATTCTGGAGAACCCGGATATCATGGGTAAGACACTGATTGTTGATGCGAAGGATGGTGAGTATACCGTGGACATCAAGCAGGCTTCTGCGATGGCTTAACGAACAGGGGTACACGAGCAATTCGTGTATCTCTTTTGTTTTTTGAATAGGTCAGTTGCCGTATAATAATACCGGTTGAAAAAGAGAGGATGAAATAGATTATGTATCAAATCAGCGAATTATACGATCTGGATCACACACTCGCAAAAGATTATCTGGCTCAGTTTGAGTATCCATGGGAAGCTCTGAAGGGTCTCAAGGAGTATATTGTGCAGCTTGGGCAGACACTGGGTGATGAATATGAAGAACGCAGTGAACATGTCTGGGTTCACAAGGACGCTGCCGTGTTTCCATCCGCGTATCTTGGGGCACCATGCATTATCGGGCCGAATACCGAAGTCCGTCACTGTGCGTTTATCCGCGGCAGTGCCATTGTTGGGGCCGACTGTGTTGTCGGCAACTCCGTGGAACTGAAGAATGTCATTCTGTTTGATCATGTTCAGGTGCCGCATTACAACTATGTCGGTGATTCCATTCTCGGCTACTACAGCCATATGGGTGCCGGTTCCATCACCAGCAACGTCAAGAGCGATAAGACACTGGTAAAAGTGCATTCTGCCGAAGCAGACGATATCGAAACCGGTCTTAAGAAGTTTGGCGCCATGCTTGGCGACCATGTTGAGGTTGGCTGCAATTCCGTCCTCAATCCCGGAACCGTCATCGGCCGCAACTCCAACATCTATCCGACAAGCTGTGTGCGCGGGTATGTACCGGAAGGCTCGATCTGGAAAACGCATACCGGAGAAATCGTTTCAAAAGAGTAACGAACAGCCACGCTTTCCGTTGCGGAGAGCGTGTTTTTTTGTATAGTTGGCATATAATGGATGGTAAGAAAAAGAAGGAGCCATAATGACTATGAATGAGGCAGTTAAAACAATCAACCGCCAGCGCATAGCCCGTGTTGCGAAGAAACTGAAGGATCATAATTTCGGCGTAACCATCGTGGAATCCGGTGCAGAGGCACTGGATTATCTGAAGCAGTCAATTCCCAAAAATGCGACTATTGGGGTTGGCGGCAGTGTGACGCTGAGTGAAATCGGCGCCATTGACTGGCTGACCGGGAATCCGGATTACCGGTTTCTGGACCGGTACCATACAGATGATGTGAAAAAGTGCTATCACGACAGTCTGCTTGCGGATGTTTATCTGATGAGCACCAATGCCGTAACACTGGATGGCATGTTATACAACATTGACGGTAACGGCAATCGTCTTGCGGCACTGATCTATGGGCCGGAGAAAGTGTATGTGGTTGCCGGAGCAAATAAGATCGTAAAGGATGTTGAAGCAGCCAGGCAGCGTCTTGAGCAGGTGGCTGCACCCGCCAATAATGTGCGGCTGAACAAGGACAACCCCTGTGCATCGCTTGGGGAGTGTGCGCACTGCAATCATTCCACCACCATCTGCAATCAGTTTGTACTGACGCGCAGAAGCGGTACACCGGAGCGGATCCACGTGATCCTGGTGAATGAAGAATTAGGGTATTAGGAGGCAGTATGGATCAATTCAGCAATATCATTCTCACCGCTATATTTGCGGCTTTAGCCGTCTGGCTGTTTTACGGCTATGTTCGTACCAGAGGGCTGATCTATAAGGACAAGCTCTGGAGCTGGTCACGGATCTTCTTTCTGGTAGCTGGTGCGGTGACACTGTTATCCGCATTTGTTTATACGTCGGTGCTTGACTGGATCAGACTTGGATCGATGCTGCTGTGTGTGGTCGGATTTTTCCTGACCAGAGACGGCATCCGTGAAGATGGATTTGCGATTTCCGGACGCTTCTATCCATTTGCCAACGTACATTCCTATGATTACGGCAATTACAAAGATCAGTTTCGGATTTACTTTGTGATGGAAGGGGAAAGCTTTGATGCCCCGAATATCCTTACGCTTCCTTCGAAGCAGAAAGATGAGATCATCGCATTTCTGAAGAATAAGATGGGTAAGAAATACACCCGCATGAAGAAAGGATAAGTTATGAGCGAGATTAAAGTTCAGGCGTATGTACCGGATGAAGACTATGACAATCCGGCGATGGTAACGGATTTCTATGAATTTACGATGGCCAACTGTCTGTTCCTGCATGGATTCAAGGACACCATCATGGTATTTGATATGTTCTTCCGGGATAACCCGGATGATCAGGGGTATGCGATTTCCTGCGGACAGCACAAGCTGATCAAGTTCCTGATGGACTATCATTTCAATGAACAGGATCTGATCTGGCTTCGTTCCAAAGGCATGAGTCAGGAATTCTGTGATTACCTGCGGCATTACAAGTGGAAGGGCGATGTGTATATGCTGCGGGAAGGAACTGTATGTTACCCGCAGGTACCGATGGTCCGGATCGAATGCGACATGGTTGGTGCGATTCTGATTGAAACCTACCTGCTGCAGACGATGAATTTCCATTCCCTGATTGCGACCAAGGCTACCAAGATCTCCGGTCTATCCATTCATCAGCCGCGCAATGTCATGGAATTTGGCACACGCCGGGCCCAGGGCGCAAGCGCTGGCAATGACGGCGCCTATGCGGCAATTCTTGGCGGCTGCATCGGTACAGCCAACTGTCTTGCGGAAATGAAGTTTGGCCCGGATGTCAAAGCAGTCGGTACGATAGCCCACAGCTTTATTGAATTCTATCCAAGTGAACTGGAGGCATTCCGCGCCTATGCGGAAACCTACCCAGATAATGTTTCATTGCTGCTGGATACCTACAATATTTTTGAATCCGGTCTGCCAAATATGATCAAACTGGATGATGAGCTGATCGCAAAGTATCCGGATGATCCGAATAAGCGCGTCAAGAGCGCACGCATTGACTCCGGTGACCTTGCCCGCGGCTACAAGCGCCTGCGCAAGGCGCTCGACAAAGCCGGCAAACCGTATATCAAACTGGTAGCGTCCAACAGCCTTGACGAGAAGAAGATGGCAAACATGGAACTCTATGAAGATGCCCATTTCGATTCGTATGGGGTTGGTGAAAAGCTGATTACCAGTGCGACCGATCCGGTATTTGGCGGCGTTTACAAGCTGGTTGCCGTAAAGGAAGCCGATGGTACCTATACACCGAAGATGAAATGCTCGGACAGTGTATCCAAGGCAATTATTCCTGGAAAGCTGATGGCATGGCGTGTATTTGACGAAGAGGGAAAAGGCCAGTGCGATATTATTTCCATGGATGATGAAGTAATCGAGAATGGCGTCCCGATTACCGTTGTAAACCTTGACCCGGATGCCTTCGATACCAGAATAACAATCGTACCGGTTCATGTAGAACGCATTCTGGTCCCTCATATCGTCAATGGAGAACTGGCTATTGATTTGCCAACCATTACACAGAAGAAAGACTATATCCGCGAACAGCTGGAAAACCGGGTATGGGAATCCGAACTGCGTCCGGAATTCCCGCATAAGCACTATGTCGACCTGACCGAGAAGGTTGCCGCATGTCGTGAAGACATGTACAAACGTCTCCATGGAGGAAACATTTGAGCACCGCCCTGATGTTTGGCGGAGCGTTCAACCCGCCGACGATCGCTCATATTGAACTGGCAGATTATGCACGCACTGCAGTTGGGGCGGAGTATGTGATCTTTGTGCCGACCAAAAATGCGTACATCGCTGATGAACAGCATAAAAGCTACGTTTTCTCAGACACGCAGCGTCTGGCGATGCTGGAGCGTATAGCCAGCAGGCATCCATGGATGCTGGTATCACACTACGAAATCGATAGTGAAGCACAGCCAAGAACCTATCAGACGCTCTGTCATCTGAAGGAGGAAGGCTATCAGTGCAGACTGCTGATGGGGTCTGACAAACTTCCGGAGCTGGAACACGGCTGGAAGTTTGTTGAACAGATTACACAGGAGTTTGGCATCGTCTGTATGGAACGAAGTGAAGATGATGTTGCGGAGATTTTGAAAAACGATGCCTATCTATCCACGTTGATTCCGTATATACAAGTGCTGCCTACACCCGCAAAGACACGTCATGTGTCCAGCACTGCAGTGCGTAAGCTGTTAAGCGAAATACAGGCATCTTATGTACAGCTGAAGACAATGGTTCCAACTGAAATCTCAGAAACACTGATCCAGTGTGTATTGGAGGATGAAACATGCGAAACAGAATGATTAAAGCCGGCGCTGCCGTTCCTTCTCTGAAAGTCGGAGATGTATCCTATAACGTCAGTGAAATCATTCGTCTGATCGATCAGGCGAAAGACTGCGGCCTGCTGGTATTTCCAGAACTTTGTATTACCGGTTATACCTGTGCAGATCTCTTTAATCAGGATCTTCTCTTAAAACAGGCTGAGGAAGGTCTGAAGAACATCGTTTCTGCGAGCACAAAACGCAAGGGGATGACGATTGTTGTCGGGCTTCCGCTTCGCTATGAAAACGCGCTGTACAATACTGCCGCGATCGTGTCGGAAGGAACGATTGCCGGCATTGTTCCGAAGATCAACATTCCGTCCTACAGCGAGTTCTATGAGCTGCGCTGGTTTACTTCAGGCAAAGATGTGATTGGAAGAGAAGTGACCATTGCGGGACAGACCGTCCCGTTTGGCATTGATATTCTGGCAGGTGATGCAAAATCCGGAGCTGTCATCGGCATTGATGTATGCGAGGATCTCTGGGTGCCGGATCGTCCAAGCACGCATGCGTGCCTTGCCGGTGCGAACCTGATTGCCAATCTCTCTGCCAGCGATGAGGTAATTGGGAAAGCGGATTATCGCCGCAATCTTGTGCTTCATCAGAGTGCTGACTGCTATTGCGGTTATGTCTATGCGAGCGCCGGTCCGGATGAATCATCCACGGATCTCGTCTTCTCCGGGCATTCCATGATCGCTTCCAACGGCAGGATGCTGAAAGAAATGATCTATGCAGAGCGACCTGCTGTCGTAACTGGAATCATTGATCTTGAACCCTTGGAATACAATCGGATTCACCAGAACACATTTGTGACCGAGTCAGATGACTGGTATCGCAAAGTGCCTGTTTCTATCAAACCGCTTGGCGGTTATGAAGTGACTGTTGATCAGCTGGTCAAGCATCTGCGCAAAGAACAGTACACTGTTGACCGCATGCCGTTTGTCCCTAAGGATGACAAGGAGCTGGCGCAGCGCTGTGCACGAATTCTTGAAATCCAGGCCAATGGGCTGGCGACACGCGTTCGTGCAACCGGAATCAAGAATCTGATCATCGGCATCTCCGGCGGACTGGACAGCACACTCGCATTACTGGTATGCAATGAAGCACGGAAACTGGTTAAAGGAATCCGCATCATTGCCTACACTATGCCGAATAAAGGCAACACCAGTGATCGAACCTATAAAAATGCGATGGACCTGATGAAATGTCTGAAAGCCGAGATCCGGGAAATTGAAATTGGCAAACCGGTGAAGGAACATCTGATCGCGTTAGGACATGGCGGTGACTATAAAGGGGATGGGGATACAACCTATGAAAATGCGCAGGCTCGTATGCGTACCTACATCCTGATGGATGCCGCAAATATGGAAAACGGACTGGTTGTAGGAACAGGCGATCTGTCTGAGCTGGCGCTTGGCTGGTGCACCTATAATGGCGATCATATGTCCATGTATGGCGTCAACGGCTCTGTGCCGAAAACCCTGGTGCAGTATATCTGCCGTGCATATGCGCTGACCTGTGGAGACAAAACACTCAAGGATGTACTGCTGGATATCGTAGGAACACCGATTTCGCCGGAACTCACCCCGAACAAGAAGGGTGTCATCGCCCAGAAAACGGAAGAGAAAATCGGAAAATACGATCTGAATGACTTCTTCCTGTACTACGTAATGCGCTGGGGCTTCATGCCGGAGAAGATTCTGACACTGGCAATGCTGGCCTATGATGATCTTGATAAAGAGGCAATCCGAACTGCGCTGCAGCGGTTCTACAATCGGTTCTTCCATCAGCAGTTCAAGCGCAGCTGCCTGCCGGATGGACCGAAAGTCGGTACGGTTACCCTCAGCCCGCGTGGCGACTGGCGCATGCCAAGTGATGCCAGCGTCAGCCTCTGGCTGGAAAACCTTAAAGACGCATAATCTTACAGAAGCTTTCTTCCCTTGGATGGAAAGCTTCTTTCATTTATAATGAGCCACAGAATGAAAACGATTATATGGGATTATAACGGCACGATCATTGATGATGTTCATCTGTGCCTGGAAGTAGAAACATTTATGTTAAAGGAACGGGGCATGTTTTCAAATTACTCTCTAGAGGATTATCGCGATCTGTTCTGTTTTCCGGTGATTGACTACTATAAAAAGCTTGGCTACACCTTTGAGAAAGAATCTTATGAACAGATTTCGGTGGAATTCAATACACTGTATGATTATGGCTTTCCC
>JAFWJY010000073.1 GCA_017514525.1 Solobacterium sp.
CATGGGTAATATCATGTGTGCTACTAATCTGGAATTTACATTAAATTCTGCTTATCTGACTTCTTCTTATCAGACTCTGACACCGGATGCCGGTATGAATCTGCTGGTTCTGAATATCACTACGCATGTCCTGCAGTCTGCTGAAATGAAACTGTATGACACGGACTATCAGGTTCAGTGGGGTGGAACCGGCGAAGAAGATTACAGTGTACCGGTAACCTATCGGGATGAATGGGCGACTGCGCCCACCTACAAACGGGTTGTCAATCTGGATGGCATTGAAGGAATGTTTCCGGGTGAGGCAGTCTTACAGCCGGATGAAAGCTTAACAACAGACTATGTGTATCAGGTGCCGGAAGGAAACACGGCCTTTACACTCCAGTTCCAGGAATTCTTTGCGGACGAGAGCCTCGGTGATCGATTTATCGTATCGTTTACTGCACAGCAGCAGTAACAGTCAGCGCTGCTGATTGATCCATTGTCTGCGATAGGCGGAAGGAGAAATACCTTCCGCTTTTTTAAATTTCCGGGAGAAATAGGCAAGATCATAGAACCCGCACCGATCTGCAATTTCATTGAGACTGGCATCAGAAAACCGAAGGTATTCCTTAGCCCGATTGATCCGCAGTTCCAGCAGATAATCACTGATCGTCATGTGATAGGCTTCATGAAACAGTTTGGAAAGATAAAAGCGGTTGATATAAAACTGGCCGGCAAGCTCCTCCAGTGTAATCTTCTCGTTCCAATGATCCAACATGTATTGGCGGATTGGCTCAATATTGCGATGATTGACAGCCAGAGGCGAAACTTCTTCGTTATTCCAGCAGTCCCGCATGCAGTTGGTCAGAAGGGAAGATAATAGCTCATTGATTTCCATGTCACGCACAAAACTGTCGGAGGATGCGGCATTAAATAGTGCATTGATCAGATCCGAATATAAGGACAGCTGTTCTGTATGAAACCGGAGGGAATGACTGCGTTCCAGATACTTTGAATAGACACCCGGCATAGAGGCACTGTTGAAATGAGCCCAGCTCAGGGACCAGAGATCTTCCGAACTGTATTGAGCATACGGTTTATGACAGTCAATCAGAACACAATCTCCGACACGCAGAAAATAGGATCTGTTATCCTGTTCCACGGTTCCGGCACCGGACTGGACGATAAAAAACAGATAGGAATCGAGATAGGAACGCTTATTCACATGCGGCTTTCTAGCCTGCAGGGAACCCGTCTCCTGCAGATAAAAAAGGTTTTCCTTCGCAAAGAGGGAAGGGGTATACAAAATTCGTTTTGATTCGACGGTTTCACCAATAAACAGCTTCTGCTCTTCCATGCCAAAATAATACAAATACAAGTCAGTATTGTCCATATATTCCGTAAACAACAAATGATAAACTGAACCACGATAGTGAAAGGATTTGTGATATGAAAACTGCTTTAATTACAGGCATTACCGGTCAGGATGGTTCTTATCTGTCGGAATTCCTGCTTGAAAAAGGATATGACGTACATGGCATTATCCGTCGTTCCAGTGTGGATGTGCGCCAGCGCATTGTCCATCTGGAAGGACATCCGAACTTTCATTTGCATTACGGCGATCTTTCCGACTCCAGCGGACTTATCGCAGTTATCGGCAAAGTAAAACCGGATGAGATTTATAATCTCGCTGCACAAAGTCATGTTCAGGTCTCGTTTGATTCACCGGAGTATACCGCCGACACCGATGCGGTTGGCGTACTGCGTATCCTTGAGGCAGTTCGGGTTAATAACCTGACAGAAACCTGCCGGATCTACCAGGCTTCCACCTCAGAACTGTATGGAAAAGTAGAGGCTGTCCCGCAGGATGAAACTACACCGTTTCATCCATACAGCCCGTATGCGGTCGCAAAACAGTATGGCTACTGGATCGTAAAGGAATATCGGGATGCGTACAATATGTTTGCGTGCAATGGCATACTCTTCAATCATGAAAGTGAACGCAGAGGGGAGACCTTTGTCACAAGAAAGATCACATTAGCCGCCGCCCGCATTGCGCAGGGCAAACAGGACAAACTGTATCTTGGCAACCTGTCTTCCTTAAGAGACTGGGGCTATGCGAAAGACTATGTTGAATGCATGTGGCTGATCCTGCAGAATGAAAAACCGGATGACTATGTCATCGCAACCGGCGTTCAGCACAGTGTTCGTGAATTTGCGAAACTTGCCTTCCATCATGTCGGCATTGAACTGGAATTTGTCGGAGAAGGCGCAGATGAAAAAGGTATTGATCAAAAGACCGGCAGAGTAATCGTTGAAGTATCACCGGACTTCTATCGC
>JAFWJY010000003.1 GCA_017514525.1 Solobacterium sp.
TCTTCTTGCCCTCGCCGAAAAAACGACCGGAACCGATCCGGTAACCGGCGAACAGACTTATGGTTACAAGTTTGTCTCCCGTGTTGCGAATAACAATTTCTATTTCAATCATATGATGCTCGCTCAGGCTTATGGCGGCGGAATCATTCATTATGCCGATAAGCTTTCAGAAATAACTGCCGACTATAAAGGCGAAGCTTCCATGAAAGCTTTTGAAATGATTGCTGAGCAGGCCAAATATGTTTCTCCTGACTGCAAAGAAGGCATCACTGATGATACCACGCTGGTTGCGGATAACAACGTAGCAATCCGGATCGAGCAAAGCCCCTTTGTCCACTACGCGGAGGCAGAAGCCGCCGGTGATGCAGAGCGCTGGGCATGGCTGACGCTGCCCTGTGCGGAAGCCGGAGATGGCGCTGGTAAACCCACATACTTCCTGGGAGAAAACAATCTGGCAATCGCCTACAACAGCGATGCGAAGGATTGGGCATGGGAATTCATCCGCTTCATGGTGAACGATGTTGAAGTCCAGAAATGGTATGTCGCAACCCGGAACCTTCCGAACAATGTTGCCGGCCAGAATCTGATCACCACCATTGTAACGCCGGAGCGCGCCGCAACAATGTACGCTGCCCTTGCCGATCTGCCCTTCGGCTGGAACAACGCTACCAATGACTGTGTTAACACAGCCTTCCTTGGAACACTTTCCTCTGATATCTATGTCGCGCAGGATTCTCTGATCAAAGGAGAGTTTACACCAGAACAGGCTGCCGATTATGTCCAGTCTAATCTGGATACCTTCCTGGCTACGCTGCAGTAAAAACTATTTCGAGGGAGAGGGACAGCATGATCTCTCTCCCTTTTGATCTTCTGATTCTTTCCATCAAAGATAACAGTATATTTAAGGTGGAATATCATGGAAACAATGGAGAACAGGCGAAAAAGGCAACGTACCATGCGGATCCTGCGGGAAAACCTGACATGGTATTCCTTCATCATCGTCACGCTTCTTGCAATTATCCTGCTGGTATATTTGCCGACTGTAACAACCGTCCTTTTCAGTCTCAGTGATGTCAGCCTGAAAGGTCTGGAAACGACGTTCATCGGATTTCATAATTACAAAGTCATATTCGCTATGTCTTCCTTCTGGAAGTCAATTCTGAACACTTTGGGCCTGGCGGCACTTGGCCTGCTGACAATCCCACTGGGCTTTCTGCTGGCAAATGCGATTAATTCCCTGGGCAAAGGTCCTACCCAGAGTTTTTTTCGCGTTGCGTTTTATCTGCCGAACATCATCACCGGCGTCAGTGTCATACTGATATTCCAGATTGTGCTGAAAGGCAACAATGGAATTCTTAACAGCTTTCTCAGCTTGCTGGTCGGACAAAATGTCAGCATCGGATGGCTTTCCAGTTCGCAATATTCCTGGTTTGGCGCAACAATTCTTTACATATGGTCCAATCTGGGATACTCCATGCTTATGAATCTTTCCAGCATGCAGGCTATCCCCTCTGAACTCTACGAAGCAGCATCCATTGACGGAGCCAGCAGATTCCAGCAGATGATACATATCACTGTGCCGAATATGAGAGCTTGCTATGTTTTCCTGTTTGTGACCGGTATGATCAGTGGTCTGGCACGATTTACTGACCTGTATATCATCGGCGGCAACAGTGCATCCGGAAAACCCGGCGGTACATTGCAGACAATCCTGATGTTCATTTTCCAGTACAGCTTTGATTCACCTCAATACGGGATGTCGTCTGCCGGTGCTGTCGTCCTGTTTTTCCTGACGCTGATGTTCACCCTGCTTAATGTAAAGATGACCGGTATGCTGAAGGAGGATAAGTGATGAAAAGAAAGCGGTGGATCAGAGCATTCCATATTGTGATTCTGATCGCTATCCTGTTTATCATCCTGATGCCTCTGTATTACGCGGTTATCCTATCCTTTGACAGAACAGCCGTCAACAGACTCCCCGATTTCACATGGACACCGATTCAGCCATCAACCTATAATTATGAAGTACTGCACTTCTTTATTGATGTACTCAGCTATTTCCGCAACACATTCTTTCTGACGCTCATCAACACCTTTATCTCGGTCATGACCGCTCTCGTATCTGGATATGCATTCGCCAAAGGGCGCTTTTTCGGTAAAAAGTTCTGGTATCTCATTCTGCTTGCTGTCATGATGCTCCCCTTTGAATCGCGAATGATTCCATTGTACATGATCTATTACAATATCGGTCTGCTGAATACATACTGGCCTCTTATCCTTGGACAGTTTACATACGTATATGGCATTTTCTTTGCCAGAACCTTTAATATGGGAATCCCCGACTCATTGCGTGAGGCCGCCATGTCTGACGGTGCTTCAGAATGGCGAATCTTCCTTCAGATTATTTTGCCATTATGTAAGCCAATTGCAGCCACCCTTGCAATCCTCCAGGCGATTGCCCACTGGAATAACTACCTGTGGCCGCTCATCGTTCTGAAGGACTACAGCAAACAGGTAATATCCGTTGGCGTAGCACTTTTCAGCGCTTCTGTGGACGCCATCTACTATGGGCCGCGAATGGCTTTGGCTGTATTAAGCGCAGTTCCAATGATCATCGTATTTCTGTTCCTGCAGAAATACATTGTGCAGAGTATCGCTGTAACCGGAATCAAGCAATAACCATTTTAGGAGAGGACATATAACATGTATAAAAACAATTTCGTAGCCTTCCCCACAGCTTTTGACCAGTCTGGAAATGTAGATATCGCCGCGTGCGAAAAAATGGTTGAGTTTTATCTTTCCCAAGGAGCTGATGGATTCTATCTCCACGGATTTACAGGTGAAGGCTGGTGTATGACACCAGATATGCGAAAAGCTTGGATGCAGGAAACCGTCCGTGTCGTTAATCATCGTGTACCCGTCCTGGTCAGCGTAGGTTATGGCAAAGCACAGGAGGATGCAATTGAACTGGGTCGTTTTGCCGGAAGCATCGGGGCAGATGGCGTCAGCAGCGTAGCAATCAGCAAAGAGGCTAAAATTGATGAAAACGCTGCATATTTCAAAAAGATTTCAACCGCTGCGAATATTCCGTTCTATGTATACTGGCATTTCAGCAATGGAAACCTGAATGGAGGCGAACGTTTGGATGCCGAAACGATGATCGACATCCTGACGAAGGAAGTACCAACCTTTACCGGATTCAAGTACACTGACAGTAATTTTTATTATATGCAGCGTATTAAGGAATATCGGCCTGATCTCGTAATATATACAGGTGTGGATCAGATGTGTGCCGCTGGCCATCTCATGGGTTCAGACGGTTCAATCGGTGCACTGCAGGCATGCACCTGCGGGCATTTCACCCAGATTCTCAAACAGATGAATCAGGGGAACTATGAGGAAGCATTCGAACTGCAGCGTCGTGCAAATAATATTTATGCCGCACTGGATGCACCCGAGGTGGGAGGTTTGATCCCCGGAATTAAATATATCCTTAAGAACTACTATGGTGTAGATGCCGGATCAGTATCTCCGTTGTCACCATCAAAGGATCTTAAAGACGGAAA
>JAFWJY010000074.1 GCA_017514525.1 Solobacterium sp.
TCTATATTAAGCAAGTCGATGATGTACTTCTGCGGTTCATCCGTTTTGTTCATAAATGTCTTCCCCTTTGTTATTTCATTCCGAAGTTTATTTTATAACCTTCGTTGTTTTGTTCAAGAATTTCTTTCTGATTTTTACGATACGATTACCGATTATCCATACGCGTATCCCTGCATACCGCATTGTCAGGTTGCAGTTCACACGGAGTGAATTAATGATCGACTACTATAGGCAGAGAACTCCTATCCCTCATGCCCTGCCTTCTGTTTCATACTCTAAAACATACCAGCTGCCGGAAGGTTCACAGGTTAACGTCGCGTTAAGGATTATCCCAGAAACGAAAAATAGCCCGGATGCTCCTGCAACAGATTGCCGCATGAGACAGCCGGGTTATTTATAACGTTAGAAATCACAACTCCTGCCAGGGTCTGTTATACAGGGTTTCGGAATGAGGCATGTCTGCCTCAGCACATCCATGCGGATTTCCGATGACCGGGTGATCCGTGAATCCTTAACCCTTGTAGATGCCGAGCTGTTTCGCGTATTCTTTGAACTCATCCCAGGAGCAGTCCAGGCCAAGCTTCGAAGCGAGCTTATAGGCTTCTTTGGTATTCTTGGCTTTGGAGAACTTCTTACCCAGGTCTTCGAAATTTTTAACATAATCAAGGAACTGCTTCGCGTCCTTGGACTCAAGAACCTTCTTGACCTCTTCGTTGAACTTCTTGGTTTCCTTTTCACGCTCCTTGGCAGCTTTTTCGATATACTTCGGCGCAAGCTTCCGGTTTGCCTTGATTTCAGCCTCCAGTTTCTTGGAATATTTCGCATATTCTCCCTGCGCTTCCGACAGCTGCTTTTCGGCGGTCATATACACTGCGACTGCGTCCAGATAAGCATTTTTTGCCTGATCTTCCGCCTTTGCGGTTTCCTTTTTGATCTGATCGCCGATGTACTCCAGGTACTTGGCACCTTCATTGAATTCTTTCTTCGTGCACTTCATGCCCAGATCATTTTTCGCAAAGTCATAAGCGTCGTCCATCGTCTTGATGTTCTTTGCCTTTTCGCCAAGCTCTTCCAGGTACTTTACCAGCTTGTCGAGACTTGCGAGATCCTTGGGTGTAAGCCAGTCCTTCAGCGCTTCACTGATGTCCAATTCTTTCATAAGATAATACCTCCCTCTAAATATAGTAATTGAACTAGTTAACTTGTAATTATTATATTCTCTTTTTGTTCGTACCCGTCAAAGAGATAACAGAAAAAGATACTGTTTTGTAATCAGCCGAACCGCTGCGCAAGACCAGTCTGTCTGATTCTATTCGGGTATGACGGAGTCGGTTATAACCGAGTCATTAATTCAGCAGCGAACATAGACAGGCATGATAAAGTAGAGATACTGGTCCGATCCGGACCACCTCATACACATGCCAATGGAACTCGGTGACCTGCTGGAATACGCTAAGAATACGTATCACATCGAAGAAGAACATAAATGGGCTGACTGGCCCGGTTTTTCCGTGCTTTCCCATCCGGATACCGGCAAATGGATTGCCTTATGCATGCGCCAATGGGACAGTGAGACCGGAGAACTGATCGAACGGATCGATCTCAAATGCGAACAGAGCTGCCTGCGGGAATTCCGTATGCCCTGGCTTACCCTTCCGGTACGCATGAAGGGATACCACTGGGCTGGGATTGCCTTTACCCAGGATACCGACGCCCTCATTGTACGCAGACTCCTTGACCGGGCTGTCCTGTATGGAAAACCGCGCGGTTATACCGTTGTCCTGGATCCAGATAACAGGGCATCGGAATCAATGCACCGTGATACCGCCCTTCCCTTTTCCGGCAGTTCCTACCGCCCCGAGAAAGTCCATGTGCCGGATCAGATCCTGCAGATGCGAAAGATGAACACCACCATCGGAGATCTGAGATCCATCCGGAATAAAACCTTCTATAAACAGGCTCTCTTCATGAAGGACTATGAAGATGATTATCCCTGGCAGGGAGACTTCGTTCATTATTTCCCCACCTACCGGGATCTGAATCTATCCCAGCTGCGGGGGTATTTTTCCTGGCGGACAAAACTGCGCAAAGGAATCTATGAACCGATTCCTTTATCCGCAGCTTATATTTACATCTACGAACTGCTGAATGGCATCGGTACCGATTCTGACGAAGACCGGCTGGCAAAGATCCGGACCTTTGTGACACAGTCAACTGAAGCCGGCCTCTTCAGCAGTCACGACTTAAAGAACACAGAAGACTGGATCACAGAACTTGGCATCCTGCTGGGCTTGAGCCCGGACGTCATTGGAACGTATACCAGACATTCCTTCCTGAAACGGGACGCCATGCTGGAGAAGCTGATGAACCCACAGGACTATTCGGATGAAGACGTACTTGCGGCATTGAAATATGTTTCCGGAAGAACGCTGCAGAAAACACCGGTTTTGAATCAGGAACGCGGCGCGTCTCTGTTTGCCAATGCGTGGCGCAACGGCACAGCGACAGTCTTTGATAACGGAATGAACCTGTTTACACGCTGTTTTGGAAGTCAGAGCACCGGGCGCTGGTATCCGCTGATCAATGCGGTATATTATGAAGAACACGCCCCGCAAGACCGGGACTATACAGTAAATTCTGTACATTCCCTGCACTGCCGCAATGGAATCTGGACGCAGGAATACTACAACCAGCGGTTTACTCAGGAAAAGCTTCTTCATGCCTTCCTGCGCGAGGCGGACTGCCGGTTCCGCCGGTATTTGAAAACCGGCCGGTATTTACAGGAAAAAGAAACAGAGGCCTGGGCACTGCCAATGATCAATGCGGCCATTCAGGCTGATCAGAAAGCAGTGCTGGAAGCCTCACGCCCGAAGATTACGATCGATCTGTCCGGTCTTGATCAGATTCGAAGCGATGCCTTGACCACACAGAACAGCCTGCTTACGGAAACCGAAACCCTCTCAGAGCTTCCGGTGGAAGAGCTGCCTGCAGCAGAACCCGTAACGGTGAAGGAACCAGAACAAAATGTATTTTCCCTGGATCCGGTGTATATGGAAATCCTGCGCAAGCTGCTGAAGGATGAACCGGTTCAGGATCTGATCAGAGAACAGCACCTGATGCCGGCACTGATCGCAGATACCGTGAATGAACAGTTCTATGAGGAAATCGGTGATACGATTCTTCTGTGTGAAGATGACCGGCTTGCGGTAGTGGATGATTACCGTGAAGAGATTGAACAGCTGATTGGAGGTACCAAGTGATGAGTGAACCAAGAAAAGTACCGAAGCGTATTGCCCAGACGGTGCTCAACTCCCTCAAGGGAGGGGTTGTGCCGCGCATTGGGCTTCCCTATATCATGGTTGGCCGCAAGCGTGAGGTCGAAGCGTTGCTGAAGGACGTTGATATCATTTCCGAAGGCGGTGCTTCCTTCCGGTTTGTGGTGGGAAAATACGGTTCCGGCAAAAGCTTTTTACTGCAGGCGATCCGCAATTATGTCATGGACCGCGGTTTTATCGTGGCCGATGCGGACCTTTCCCCGGAGCGCCGGCTTCAGGGAACCCGTGGCCAGGGGCTGGCCACCTACCGGGAACTGATTTCAAATCTTTCCACCAAAACCAAACCAGAAGGCGGGGCCCTGACCCTTATCCTGGACCGCTGGATTAGCGCAGCCCAGAGTGAAGCAGCCCTCGAAACCGGTCTCCATCCAGGCGACCCTGCCCTTGCCCAGGCAACAGAGCGGAAGATCATGGAAGTGATTTCCTCCATCCGTGAGCTGGTCCATGGCTTTGAGTTCGCAAAGCTGCTGACTGCTTACTACCAGGCTTATATCAGCGGGGATGATGAAACCAAGGCAAAGGTTGTCAAATGGTTTCGTGGGGAATACCCGCTGAAAAGCGAAGCCAGGGAAGCCCTTGGCGTCAATATCATCATCTCGGATGATGACTGGTATGACTACCTGAAGCTGTTTGCGGTATTCTTCCGCCTGGCAGGTTATGCGGGCATGATGATCATGGTCGATGAACTCGTCAATCTGTATAAGATTCCAAATTCCATTACCCGTCAGTACAACTATGAAAAGATCCTGACGATGTATAACGATACCCTGCAGGGCAAGGCAGGCTATCTTGGCATTATTATGGGTGCTACACCGCAGGCGCTTGAAGACAAACGCCGCGGTATCTACAGCTATGAAGCACTGCGTTCAAGGCTTGCGGAAGGGCGCTTCTCAAAACCAGGTGCCCGGGATCTGCTGGCGCCGGTCATCCGGCTTGAGCCTCTGACCGCAGAAGAAATGCTTGTCTTATGTGAAAAGCTGGCGCGTATGCACGCGGAGCTGTATGGCTACCCGCTGACGATCAGCGCCGAAGACCTTGCCGGTTTTATCAAAACGGAATACAGCCGCATTGGCGCCGATACGAATATCACGCCGCGTGAAGTGATCCGTGACTTTATTGAACTGCTCGATCTCTTATACCAGAATCCCGGCATGAAGATAGACCAGCTTCTGGAATCCGAAGCGTTTTCCTATGCCCAGTCGGAAGCGGTCAGTGATGAAACCACACCGGAATTTGCGGAGTTTACAATATGAATGTCTTTGAACGCTATGCGCCGTTTATTCAGGATTACATTTACCGCTCTGGCTGGAAATGTCTGCGCGGTGTTCAGAATGCGGCTGGAGAAGCGATCTTCGGTACCGATCAGAATGTGCTTCTGACCGCCTCCACCGCTTCCGGTAAAACCGAAGCCGCGTTCTTTCCGATTCTGACCCTGCTGGAAGAAGAACCTGCTGAAAGTATTGCCGTATTGTATATCGCACCCCTCAAGGCACTGATCAATGATCAGTTCGGGCGCCTGACGGAGCTGTGTGAAGAGGAAGGCATTGCGGTAAACCGCTGGCATGGGGATGCCAGTCAGTCTGCCAAGCGGAAGCTGCTGCGGAAACCAAGAGGCATCCTGCAGATTACACCGGAGTCCCTGGAATCCCTGCTGATCAACAAGCACATGGAGATTCCCTCCATGTTTCATGATCTGCGCTTTATCGTCATTGATGAGATTCACTCGCTTCTTCGTGCCGACCGCGGCCTTCAGACCTTCTGCCTGATTGAGCGGTTATGCCGGACTGCCGGCTGTAACCCCAGACGCGTCGGTCTTTCCGCAACGATTGGAAACCCGGAAGAAGCCGGGAAGTTTCTCGCGGCTGGAAGCGGACGCGGCACCATCATCCCAAAGTTTGAAGGTGGAAGTGAAGTCTGGCGCCTCAGTATGGAACACTTCTATACAACCGATCCGCAGGCGGATGAAGATAAAGATGTTTCCACCATCGAAGAAACCCCAGTGATGGAAGCGGCAACCGATACCGCACCTGCCTCTGCAGATCCGGGTATCGGCTATATCTTTGAACATACCCGTGGAAAGAAATGCCTTGTCTTTACCAATTCGAGAGAAGAATGCGAAAGCGTCTGTCAGAGTTTACGACAGTATTGTGAAGTGATGCATGAACCGGACCGCTTTCTGATTCACCATGGCAATCTTTCCGCCTCCTATCGGGAAAGCGCGGAGATGGACATGAAA
>JAFWJY010000075.1 GCA_017514525.1 Solobacterium sp.
CTGATGACTACCATGACACTGGAGGTTCCGGAAAAAGGCTTTCAGACCATCGATCTGATCAAGCCGATTTCCCTTTCCAACGGAAGCCGGTTTGCGATTGTGGAAAAGGTCACATCTTCAAACAACATTTCCTGGCTCAACCTTGAAACAATCCTGAACCCGGAGCTTCAGACGCCGGAAAACATCAACCCGATAACCGATACTGTCGTCTCCAATCCAGGGGAATCCTATGCGTTTGTAAACAACGGCACGTCCATGGTCTGGGTGAATGCCGAATCCCTGAATGAAACACCTGCAGGATCGGTATTCGCATTTGGCAATGCCTATATCAAGGCGTATACCAAAGCCGGCCTTACTGGTACGGCAGAGCCGATTCAGAACACCGTTCCAGCCACTCAGAAATATCGTACCGGCTGGATCATCGCAGGCATCATTGTGATCCTTGGCATCTGCGGCTATTACTTCATTCGCAAGAAGAAAAAGGAAGTAAACAATGACTGACGAACAGCTGAAACAATATAACGATTGGAAATTCCGCCTGTCTGCTTATGAGATGGCACTCGGCCTCATCGGCATCGATAAGCTCACCGTTGCGCCGCCTGCCGGCGCAGCCTACCGGGATGAACGCACCGCGTTTCTTTCCGGGGAACACTTTTCCATTTATACCGACCCAGCCAACCTGGAACTTCTGAAGGTCCTGAAGGAAGAAGTGGAAGATGAAGATATCCGCAAGGAGGCAGATACCTACTATCGGGATATCATGAAGATCGTTTCCATTCCGAAAGCGGAGTATGTCGCATTTCAGCGTGCAACAGACGCTTCCTATGACGCATGGATTGAGGCCAAGCAGACCAACGAGTACAAACGCTTTGAGCCGCATCTGAAAAGCATGATCGAATGGCGCAGAAAATTCTGTTCCTATCGGAACAGTGAGCTTTCTCTGTACGATCAGCTGCTGGACAATTATGAACCTGGCATGACGCAGGAAGCTTACGATGTCTTCTTCAACCGCATTCGGGAGCGGCTTGTGCCGTTTATTGATCGCGTAAGTGAAGCAGATGCCATTGAGGACGCATTCCTGTTTCAATCCTGTGATACGGTATTACAGAAGAAGTGGACGGAAAATGTCCTGCTTCCCTATCTGCGCTTTGATCCGGACTGGGGCTATCAGAACGAAACCGAACATCCGTTCACAAGCTGGACATGCGAGAATGACTGCCGGACAACCACAAAGTATCTTGAAAACAATGTGGTTTCCTCCATCTTCTCAACGATCCATGAGACTGGTCACGCCTGGTATGAACACAACATCGATCCAAAATATGATGGAACAATTCTCTCCACCGGCGTTTCCAGCGGCATGCACGAATCACAGTCCCGCTTCTGTGAAAACTATCTCGGCCGTTCGCTCCCGTTTTGGGAAGCGAACTATCCATCCTTGCAGAAACAGTTTCCAAAACAGTTTGGATCCGTTTCCCTACTGCAGTTCATGAATGCGGTGAACGCTTCGCATCGTTCTCTGATTCGTACGGAAGCAGATGAACTGACCTATCCGATTCATATTCTGATCCGCTACGAAATTGAAAAAGGTCTGTTCAACGGTTCGATTTCCACCGAACAATTGGACAGGACCTGGGATGAAATGTATCAGAAGTATCTGGGCGTTCATGCCAGCACTGCAAGCGAAGGCATCCTGCAGGATGTTCACTGGTCTGACGGCAGCTTCGGCTACTTCCCGACTTACGCCTTAGGCAGTGCCTTTGCGGCGCAGTTCTACAGCGCTATGCGCAGAGACATCGATGTGGATGAAGCGCTTCGCTCCAATCGCTACATCGATTGTATTCACTGGCTAAAGGAACACGTACAGAAGTACGGCGCCCGCTACAGTGCTGATGAGATCCTTCGTCGGGCAACCGGAGAATCCTTCAACCCGGATTATTACATTGATTATCTGATTGATAAATACAGCAGGCTGTATCAGCTGTAGCACGTATTTACCGCATACATCAGATTCACACGTATTAGTCTTAACAACGCGTCTGAGAGACGGTCATACTCGTCTTTCAGACCTTTTTCTTGTGCTTCATAAGGAGGGCTGTCGTTCCATGAGCCCATTGCGCCAAATACATCCGCTTTCGATACGGCATTCAGAATACGGTGATACGGTTCTTTCAGACCCGGAAACAGATCACGATATTCCGCTGTCGGATCGCCTTCCAGTATCTTCATCGTCGTATCAAAACAATCCGTAAAGAATGGTTCACCGATTGTCTGCGCGAGCTCTTTGATCTCGGAAAGTACTGCTTTGAAGGCTTCTGTTTCATCATTGAATACCGGCAGGGTTTTCGGCGCATCTGTCCATTCCGTTTCCCGGTAAACCACATTCCAGAGTTTCTTCTCTTTCACATAGGTCCACGTAGGAACCAGACAGGACACACTGCCATCCTTGCGAACTAACGCGAGGTAAGCCCGGCTTGCGTTGGCGAATCCAAGCAGCCCGCGGTCTTTTACCTTTGTCGGCAGTAACAGGATTACGGATGTCAGTCCCCGTTTGCGGCAGACCTGAAACCATTCTTCCGCATGTTTCGTAAAACCAAATCCCTGACTGAATACAAATTTTCGTTCTCCGATGTAATCCTTTTCCAGTGGGATAAAGTCTGTGTTGGACTGCAGTGCCTGATTGGCATGCAGGGTCAGTTTACAAAGATCGTATACTTCTCCGTTCATCGCATCCTCCCTATCGCTGCATATCGGCTACCCGATTCATCACCAGATGGAACACCCGGGCAAGTCCGCCTTTCTTATCCGCATTTTCACACGCATTCAGGATTGTTAATGGATCATTGGTTCCAATGACATCCACATCACAGCTGACCAGATACTGCACAACATCTTCACTGTCGACCGTCCAGCATAATACCTTCATGCCGGCTTTGTGCAGTTTATGAACCAGCTCCGGTGTTATTTCACTGTCATTTATGGACAGATAATCGGTGTATGGAACCTTCTTGAACTCCTCCCATGCCACAAAGGCACAGACCGCTGTGCGGATATCCGGATCCAGCGCCTTCATCGCTTTGATGGTGTTTGATTTCAGCGAGATGACGATTACCTGATCCCGCATATCAAGTTCATTGATGAGGCGCAGTACTTCTTCTTCCAGATTTCTGTCATGACCATTGGTCTTCAATTCAATCTGTAAAGTCGCGCCTGCTTTTTTGACTGCCTTCATCACATCTTCCAGTTTTGGAACGGTAACGTTTTCATAATTGCCAGGCAGACTGTCCAGCATCGGATACTGCTGCAGTTCTTCAAATGTCTGTTCGGTTACCTTTACATCATGGCCGGTAACACGCAGCAGACTTTCATCATGCGAACATACGATTGTGCCATCCAGTGCTTCAAAGACATCCACTTCCACCCAGTCCAGCTGTTCTGCCAGTGCCAGTTCCACTGACTCCAGTGTATTCTCCGGCGCATTGAAATTATCTCCGCGATGCGCGCAGACAAGCGGTGTATCGACCGGTTCAACCAGATAGTGGTAATGAACCGCAGAGAATACCAGAAAGCCAGCGATAAAGGCTGCACAGATATAGCCCAGACGCCGGCGGAATTCGGGATCCGGTTTTTCATTGACAAAGGTTGAAGGCGCCAGAGACCCCAGCTTATTCTGTTCTTCCAGATAGGCAAAGAAGAGAACGGTCAACGCAGCGTTATTGACTGCCGGCGCAACCAGACTCTTGATGATGGATCGCAACACAAATACATACACACCCAGTGCGTTGGACCTTGAGGTGATTGATACATTCCTTCGGAACAGGGATATGAGCTCATTGATATTCATCGGAATGATAGAGGAAATGGAATTGATCACAAAGTTCAGTACTAGGGTTACTGCTACAAGTGTCAGGATCGTCGTTCCATAATGTTTTTTCCCAAGCCGTCTGCTTTCCCTGCATGCTTTTGTAAAGCTGATATCCCGCAGAACATACAGGTTAATGGAAAACAGATAGAACAGTTCAATCACCAGCAGGATCATCATCGCAATGGTATACATGCGATTCCAGATCGGGTTTGCCTCAATTCCCTGCAGGATGAAATACGGGATTCGCATCTTCAGGCCGGTACTCGACATCGTTAGTACACCGGTAATCGGCAGTAATACAAACAGAAACAGAATGACGCCCCAGTTTTTCGGATTCAGTGTTTTCTTCAGCGTCCGCAGTCCGGCTTTCATCATGGAAGTCAGATTGGAATCTCTTCCGATCTGTGCCATGGAAAAGGCGTGCAGGAGACCGGATATTTCAAACAGAGACAGATGTGTTGCGGCAATGACATAAATCAGAACCAGAATAAACGAAATCGGATTCTTTGCGGCCTCGAGCATATTGCTCTGATTCAAGTAATATATGCCGGTCGTGCTGCAGAACAGTTTCGGCAGTATGAATCCCAGCAGTTCTGAAACCGCAAATGACAATGCGGCGCAAAACAGCGTAAACAGGAAGATTTCCTTATATTCCTGCCGAAAAAAAAGCCAGATATTATCCGCGTAAATCTTCAGCAGTTTGAGATAATCTTTTGCTTTTTTGAGTAAATCATTCAGCAGTACTTTCATGAAACTTATTTTAATATATGTTCGCATTCCTTACACACAAAAGAAATCCGACTCACGCCGGATTATCTGCTGTCTAACGTGACTGTATCCGCTTCGTCAGATCCATGAAAAATGCACGACAGGTTTCAGCCGTTTCCGCATCAGCCTTATATGCATACTGCCTTCCGTCGGACAGATACAGCGTCCCGCCAATCTCAGCCCGCGGCTCTTTCGGAAGATCCATCATATGCTGGTCGTTGCAGAAAGCCTGTACGGATTTCCAGTCTTCATCGGTAAGATTGGATCGCAGCGACTGTTTCTGGCCATTTTCCACCCAATAGGCACGCAGTATATAGGTTTCGTCCGATTCAAACTTCGTAACCTGATAGGAATAATCTTTACTGTTGTTGTGAAACCAGATGCCTGCGATTTCCGGGGCATCATACCAGATGATTT
This sequence comes from Solobacterium sp., assembly GCA_017514525.1. Lineage (GTDB taxonomy): Bacteria > Bacillota_I > Bacilli_A > Erysipelotrichales > Erysipelotrichaceae > Bulleidia. The sequence goes on from JAFWJY010000075.1 coordinate 5,051, forward strand.
CTCGCCCTTTCGGTTCAGCCAGTTCACGCAGAATCGTACGCAGTGTCGTAAACCTGCGATCCTGCGGAATCCGGCAGGAATAGGTTTCCGTCTTTCCATCCATCTCCATCGTCAGATACAGGTTTTCATAGTCACCGCCATCCAGCACGATGAGATCTTCCCAATCATCCCTGTCTTGCCCTGATTCTTCCTGAACCACCATGAACTGACGCAGCTGATTCACGCTTCGAACGATCTGCGCCCACTGTTCCGCTGTAATGGGCTGATGTTCGATTCGCTCCGGTTCAGTCGTGTATTCCTCAGGCCAGTACTCCGCTTCCACAATTTCCTGGGCTGTGACATCCGCTAGGAAGGCAGTGCGATATACCATATCACCGGCGCTGTACTCATAACGGATCTCATGTAATGTTCCCTGTGCATAAAGATCCGGCATATTTGGCTCCATCCCGTCTGTACCTCCCGTTTCCGGCTTTACGGTCTGGCTGTTCCAGCAGCCGCTCAGCAGCCCCACTATCAACAGCCCTGTGATCCTGTACCGCCATGCCTTGTGATGATTTCTGTTTCTCATTATTATCTGTCCTGCGCTGTTACTAACAGTATAAGCTGTACCTCCGTACTGCGTATACCTGCATTTATGAAGCACAGCTTTCATCTGCGTTTTAAACAATTGAACCTGCTGTTTGCGCAGTCAGAATTTTATGCTTTGAGTCGGGCCGTCAGGCGTGTGATATAGGACATCAGTTCATGAAGCCAGACACTTAATATCAGCAGCACACAAATCTGAAGAATATAATGTTTCTCCATGCCCAGCATCCCTGCCACAAACAGTACCGGATACTGCCATAAATAAATTTCATAACTGTAGGTGCTGAAGAAATGACAGACCGGATTATCCAGAATCGTTCCAATCTTTCGATCTGAACGGCTTAACAGCCATACGACAATGCCAGAGACAATTGCGTATAACACGATGCCATACTGGTAAACCGCAAGGTTCTCTCCTCCTGCACGCATATAAACCAAGACGCTGCCTGCCACAAACAGCACCGCTGCCAACATGCTTAAAACCGGTTTGATGCGTTTGGTACGGGTTCTGTTTGCCAGCGCACTCTGCCACCCCAGCCAGGCCCCCAGAAGCAGCGCATGGATACGGGAAGCAGTTCCGTAATACAGTTGTGACTGCGACACTCCTTCCATAAAGGAACCGATTGGCATTACAAACGAGGAAACCAGTACCAGTACGCCAAATGGGATCAGACTGTTCTCAAACCGGGCGAACAGCCGGAATAACAGCGGCCACATAAATTCAAACTGAATCAGAATCGACGTATACCAGAGATGCGTAAACGCAGAGTTGGAAGATAAATTGGCAAAGTAATCGGCACTCTTTGAAATCTGCCAGTAATTGTTATAGGCAAGCAGTACGCTTGTTACCTCTTCCTGTACATTCAGCAGCTTGAATTTATCAATTAACGCAATGACTTCAATCGTAATAAACAACATGATAATCAACGACGGATAGATGCGAACGATGCGTTTGCGGTAATAGGAAAACACCGGCTCTCCGCCTTTGCGTACATCGTTGTATGCGGTCAGAAATCCACTGATCACAAAAAACAGAATGACCCCGAAGTAGCCGCCTTTCACAGTTCGCGGAAACATATGAAACAGCAGTACACCGAACACTGCCAGTGTACGCAGTCCATCCAATCCATAGATCTGCCTCGATTTCTGTACTTTCCTTTTTCCCATGAACTATTCCGTCACTGACCAAGAACACACTGATTGATGGTGTCATGAATCAACTGCGCATAGGCTGCAGAGCCTTCCGGTGTCGGATGCAGACCATCTGCCAGTATATAAGAACCGTAATGTTCCAACGCCAGCGATTCCCAGTCCACCATATAGGCCTTTTCATGACTGGCAATGGCATTGCGTGTCTTCTCATTGGAGTCATTGGAAACTCCATACGTTGTAAGCCAGAAAGTCGGCCGGTCACCGCAGTAGCTGATCAGCTCTTCCACATCCGACTCTTCAATATAGGAGTTGGTGCCAAGTGAAAAGACCACCACATCTCCAAGGGTATTCTGTTCCGACAGCGAGGCAGTGATGCTTTTGCCTTCATAGATTGTTCGTCCGAATCTGGCATCAAAATAGCCATTCGGAAAGGTTTCGTATAATGCGTCAATCGCTGTCAGCATCACCGAATCGCCAATACCGACAACAGTCATCTCACTGGCATCGGAATACATTCCCTTTAACGGGTATTTGGCAAGCTCTTCTTCCAGCCGCCGCTGTTCTTCCGCTTTGCGTGCCAGTTCTTCCTGTATTTCCCTTCTGCGCGCTTCTTCCGCCTCCTGCTGTTTCCGCAGCATTTCCTCAATTTCAGCGGCTTCCCGTTTTGCCTGCGGCGGCACAACAAAAAAACTGTATACGCCAAGGCCAAACAGTACTGTAAGAGCCAGCGTCATAAGCATTGCGCCGATACGCAATCCGCGCTTCCAGAGACGCTGCGCATTGGTTGTTTTCTTCCGCTTCGGTTTCACCATCCACTATCATAACGTATTCCTTCCGGTATCAGCAGGAAACTGAAAGACAAATCACTGCGTACAATCTTTACTTGAACACATGGCAAAATCCGATAAACTGTTTTACAAACGAAACAAAAACGAAAACAGATACAGGAAAACAATAAAATGGGAACGCCCAATAAAAAACGCGATGAGGCATGGGCAGAAGCGAAGCACCGCTGTCGGCTGAATCAGGCAGACATTGCTATGGCAAAGAAGCTGGGACTTACACCAAGATCACTGATCAAAAATATCCCTTCCAAACATGAGACATGGAAGGCACCTGTTAAACAATGGCTTCATGATCTGTATGATAAAAAATATGGGTCCAATTCGAATAAACCCTTATCAGATGATGATCTTCCATTTTGATTATTTTCTGCAGAAATACCAACCTTCCTATATTAAGTGCAGGGAAGAGATCAAAAACAGAGAGCTATCGCTCCCGTTTTTTTATTTCGCCAGCTCTGCTCCCAGGGCAAATGCCTGCTGGCACTCTTTGGGGAACACACTGTCATGACGCTTCTGTTTTTCTTCCGGATCAAACATCGACCATTCCCAGTCCAGCTTGGAATAATCCTTCAGCTGCAGGGTGTTGCCGCTGACAAATACCTTCGTTGGTCCGACAAAGCGGCTGAGTGTCTGCTGGTAATATGCCAGCAGGCCAAGATAACTGTTATCCGGCGCATTGCTGGTCATGACTAAGAGTACCGGCACTTCCTTCTGATTACAGCAGGGTGTTTCCAGATTGTAGGTCAGGCTCTGAAAAATCAGCCGTTCATATAACGCCCGGAAAGAAGCGCTCAGCTCGCCCAGATAATTCGGTGATCCAATGATCAGCCCGTCTGCTTCACGGATCGCGTCAAGCACGGGTGTTAATCCATCCTTGATAATGCAGTGTCCTTTATTTGCGTTCCGCTTACAGCCAAAACAGGAAACACAGCCGGTATAACGTTCCAGCCGGTACAGATCAAATCGTTCGATGACTGCACCTGCAGATTCCGCCCCTTTTCCGGCTTCTGTGATCAGGGTATCGGTATTCCAGCCCTTTCTTGGACCAGCGTTAACAACCACAATCTTCTTACTCATTCTTACCTCCTACTCGATAATGCGCTCAATGCGTTGAATACTGCCTTTGAAGTAAGGACTGTTATTCAGGTTTCCATCCAGAATCAACCCGTTTGATATTGTCCCGAAATAGTTCAATGCGATATCAGAATCCAGCACAAATTCTATGACGGTTCCGTTGATGTCCACTTCACATCCGTTTGAGGCATCTTTGGGATCCTTTTCATCCGTCTTGATTAACGGCAATACAATGCCGCTGTCCAGCGTGAAGTAATACCGTGTACCGATTTCTCCAAACGTGTAGCCAAGTGCCACCGCAAGAAAGCCATCCCTGTCATATAACAGCCCGGTTTTAGGGTCCACCTTTAACTGCTGCTGTATCAGCTGATACTGCTTGGAGGTCTCATCCGTAATCATGCGGTAATCTTCATAGGTCTTTCCTTCATGACTCGCACATACCGGTATGTCCTCACACTTCAGTTTCTTTTCGTAATGCGCAAACCTGGAGAGATTGATCTTCGGACTGGTTACGGCAGTGACAATCAGAAAGACCAGCAGTATCACCAGCAGTAATCCAACATAGACTTCCGTACGGATGCGCTTCAGTAACTTTACTGCTTTATTCACCTGAGGCACTCCATACGTATTCTTCTCCTGTTACATTACGCAGTGTATAACTGCCATTCACCGGTGTCACCACATCTGCCTGAAAGGTTCTTCCTTTTACGAAATGATTCTTTGCCAATACCCGTTTCATCGCCTCATTGTCACTGCGTACATATGCCTCGATCACACTGCACCAGTGATCATCGGTAATCTGTCTGAGCAGCTGTTCAAGAACCGCAGTGCCGGTCCCCTGACTTGCATAATCCTTCCGCAGGATCAGATCCAGTTCTGCAGTTGTTTCATCATGTTTTGTAAGCTCAACTTTACCAATGATCGTTCCGTTCATTACGACAGCCTGACAGCGGAATGGTTTTCCGCTGTTACTGCCGGTACGAACCGCAAGGAAAAAACTGCGCGTCATCGCTTCATCCAGCGGAACCGGTACGCTGTTAAGACAGAAGCTCTGGTCCACTGCGGCATATAAGTCATTCAGTTCTTCATAACGGATCGGAAATGGCTTCAGCTCCATCTGTCTTACTCCACGATTCACATAACCGTACGTTCCATCAACGCCCGTACACGGCTGTAGGAAAGATCTTTTAACGATGTAACACGTTTTGCGCTGGCAATGATTTCATCCGCATGCGCATTCGCACGCTTCGCAAACTCTGTATTCCCATTAGGGTAAACCACATTCATTTCATCCAGTGTATCAAACGCATTTCTGGTGATATTGCAGGATCCAAGACTGATAGTGGATTCACTCATCAGGAATTTGGTATGCGTCATATCCGGTGAAAGGAATAAGGCAAGCTGCCTGCCGTTTTCCTTTGCGTAGGTATAGAGAATCGAAAGTGTTCGTTTATTGGTATCGTCATCGAAATTCGCTTTTGCGGGAATCAGGATGCGTACATGAACACCGCGGTCCATCGCCCGCTCAAGCGCAGTCATAAATTCCGGCATCGGCGAGAAATACGCCATCAGGATCGTCAGTTCTTTCTTTGCCTGATTGATCAGATCCAGATAAACATCTTTTACCTGAAAGAAGGTAACCGGCTGTTTCTGATTTCCCTTAAACAGAGCCGGTGTTTCAATCCCTTTTCGGTAGTTATAAAACGAATCCACC
>JAFWJY010000076.1 GCA_017514525.1 Solobacterium sp.
CTGGCCGAAATATGATCCGGCCAAGCTGGAAATGAATGCGGTGACGATCGTTGTTCAGGTAAATGGCAAGGTTCGTACCAAGTTTGATATCCGCAAGGATGAAGACAAGGCAGTTGTTGAACAGACTGCCCTGGAACAGGAGGCACTGAAGCCATTCCTGGAAGGCAAAACGGTAGGGGAAGTAATCGTTGTGCCAAAGAAGATTGTTAATATTGTAGCGAATTGACAGGATGCCCGAAGTCGGGCATCTTTTCATCGGAATTCAGTACAGGCTGAACCTGATTTTTGGTATAATTCCTATGGTTATGAACGAATTCAAAGTGACGATCGAACAGTTTGAAGGTCCGTTGGACCTGATGCTGCATCTGATCAAGGAAAAAGAACTGGATCTGTTTGACCTGGATGTCAATGTATTAACAGATCAGTACGTAGCCTACTTAAATGCGATGTCAGAAATGCATCTCGAAGTTGCCAGTGAATATCTGGTTGAACTTGCGGAACTGATCGAATATAAATCCAAGAAACTGCTGCCGCGGGATAACTCGGAACTGGAAGATGATTATGAGGAAGACCCGAAGGAGCGGCTTGTCCGCCGGTTGCTGGAATACCAGCAGTTCAAGGAAATCTCACATACACTGAACGCAATGTATGAAGAACGGCAGGAGATGCTTTCGAAGCCGATGTCCGGTGTTGTGGATGAATGGATCAAAAGCGAACCGGAAGACTCGCATTATGATGGCAACCCTTATGATCTGATGCGGGCAATGCGTAAGGTTCTGATGCGCATACAGCTTCAGAAACCAATTGAAACGAAATATACACATCGTGAAATCTCCATGGAGGACCGCGAACTGGAGGTGCGGGCAAAGCTGGACCGCCTGCCTGCGACATTCCGGTTTGAAAACCTGCTGGATGACTGCCATGATATGCCGATGTTCATTGCGACATTTCTGGCGGTTCTGGATCTGGCAAGACTCCATACACTGGTATTCACCGTGGACGAAAACGATGTCATCTGGTTTTCCAGAGGGACGGGAATGGCATGAGTGAAAACAAAGAACGAATTCAGTCGGAACCAATGACTGAACAATCAAATGAAAATCCTGCAGTAGAGCTGAATAACCCGGATGTGTTTGCGGCTCCGCTGGAAGAGGCACAGCCTGCAGATGCTTCAGAATCTGTAGAACCTGCAAGGAAAACTGAGGAAGAACCGGTTCCGGAAGAAATGACAGAAGAAGCCGTTTCTGCAGACGCCCAGCCGGAAGAACAGCCTGTTGAAGCAGAGGCTGCAGGGGAAGAAACACAATCCACATCCGCAGAATCGGAGGAATCCATTGATTCGGATGCGGAGAATCAGATGCCGGCAGAGACAGAACTGGGGGAAGAAATGGTTGAACAGCTTTCTCTGCTGGACGGACAGCTGCCCCATCTTGAAGCAGCGAATGCGCCAAGCGCGCGCAAGGCAAAAGCGGTGCTGGAAGGATTGCTGTTTATCGTAGGTGATGAAGGCATCACGGCTGAGCGGGCAGCGACGGCGCTTGATATTACACCGGAGCTTGCGACTGAGTATTTTGATGATCTGATGAAGGAATACACGGATGATGACCGCGGCATTGAGATTGCGAGCTTTGGCGGCGTGTATCGCTTCCTTTCAAAGGCATTTGTCCATGAGTATGCCAAGCGCCTGTTTCAGATTTCCAAGCAGAATGTATTATCGCAGGCAGCTCTTGAAACATTGGCAATCATTGCCTATAAGCAGCCGATTACGCGTGTAGAAATCGAAGAAATCCGCGGGGTTGGGGCAGATATGATGCTGCGAAAACTGCTGGCACGTGATCTGATCAAGGAAAGCGGACGCAGCGAAGCGGCAGGACGGCCGATTCTGTATGAAGTAACCGAGGAATTCATGAATTCCTTCAAGCTGTTAAGCTTAAAGGAACTTCCGGAACTACCGCAGTTTAATACCGAAGAAGAAAGTGAAGAGCTGTTTAATCAATGAGATATCATGCAGCAGCGCCGATCCTTTGTGCATTCCTGTTACTAGGATGCAAAGGGGATGCCGCAAAAACCGAATCCAATGCAGAGGAACAGGAATTTCCGGAACCGGAACCCTATGCCTGCCGGGTGTATGACTATTACAACTACAGTGGCAGGGTGCCCTGGAGCGAGGAAATTGAGAGTTCATACTTTGATGATGTGCTGTTTGCGGGGGATTCCCGCATGGGCGCAATGTACCTGTGGGGAACAATCGAGAACGCGCAGGTGGAATATGTCACATCGTTGAATCTCTGGCTGATTGATTCCATGCCGCTGGATAATCATACGGATGGCATGACCATGTATGATGCGCTGGAGACAACGGATAAAAACAACATTTATCTGTTATTCGGAATCAATGAGATCCGCAACAGTGAATCCTACTTTGACAGCTGGGCGTTTGAACAGTATCAGAGTATTCTGGATATGCTGAGGACGAAAAATCCGGATTGCAATATCTATATCATGTCGACGTATCATCCACGTGAAATTTCCGGACTTCCGGAACCTGCGCTGACAGAACACCTGGGGTATGTAAATTCACGCCTTGGACAGCTGGCAATGGATAACTATGTTTATTATCTGGACCTGGATGAAGGTCTGACGGATGAATCCGGACTTGTTCGGGACGAGTATGTTGGGGATGGTCTGCACTTTGGGCCGACCGGAACCCACGCGCTCGAAGATTATATCAAGACACATGTCGTTAGGAGGAATTGGTATGTTAAAGAAGTTTGTGAGTAGTATTCTCTGTGTTCTGATGCTGGTAGGCTGCGGTGCTACCTCAGCCGGAAGTGCTGTTTCTGCTGAAAAGGAAGCGGAACAGATTGTTTCAGAGCTTGGTCTTTCCGATAAGATCACGCTGATGGATGAGCGTGTTGTCAAGGGACTGTTCTTCTTCGATGAAGGACTGGTCAATGATGCCAAGCTTTATATGGACAGCACGAATAAGAGCGCGGATCTTGTTGGCGTATTCAAGACATCCGATCCGGATGCGGTGGAATCCAAGATCAATGATTATCTGACTTCACTGAAGGAAACAACGCAGATGTACAATCCGGATGAAGTATTCAAGATTGACAATGCGATCATTAAAAAAGGCACTGATCAGGTCATCGTTGTAATCGCAGATGACATTGAGCAGGCCGGTAAGATCGTTGAATCGCTGACAAAATAATCACTTCATTTTCAACAGAACAAAGTGATTCTTTCTGGTAACGAGATACCCCTGTTTCGCCAAAGCGGATAACTCTGCACTCATCGCAGAACGCTCCACGGACAAGTAATCCGCAAGTTCCTGACGGCTGAAGGGGATATCAAACTCATTGCTGTGATGATGAAGGGCTTCTTTCGAGAGATACGAAAGGAGCTTTTCTTTTGTGGTCACCTGATCCATATCAGAGAGTCGTGAATACAGCTGCAGATTTTTCTTTGCCAGCTCCTTCATAAAGCTCTGAATCAGAATCGTATTATACGTATGGGTTTCATCCAGTGTCAGGATTTCGCGAATATTGAACCATAGAACAGCAGAATTGGTTTCTGCCGTTACGGAATGAATCGTAACGGACCCGCTGACCGCAAAGTTTTCCATTAACAGTTCACCGGTCTTCAGCCGGTCCAGCTGATGATTGCGGCCCCAGAAATCAGACTCAAACAGCGCCAGAGATCCTTCCAGAATGAGACCGACTCTGCGCACTCTGCGTCCGGCAGTCAGGACAACCTGATCTTTGGAATAGAACTTCAGCTGCGAATCCAGATGTTCGAGCAGATCACTGAGTTCTTCCTCCGGAACACGGCGGAAGAGCTTGGATTTGTGGATCGTTTTAATATAATCACTCATAGGTTTCTTTCCTGTTGGAAAACCAACATTTGGTTTTCTGTCCTATCCTACCACAATTGAAACGATCATGTCTGCAGCGCCGATTGGTGAACCAAAACAGCATAAATGCTGGTATTCCTGCATGAATAACAGGTTTTTGATGCGTCTGCTTTTCTCGTTTTTCAGACAATGATACAATAGGAACCTGTTAGGAGAAGACGAAAATGATCGATCGGTATTCAAAAAAAGAAATGCGTGATTTATGGAGCGAAGAGGCCAAATTTCGAGCCTGGCTCGAGGTGGAAATCCTCATTGATGAAGCCTGGGCAAAACTTGGCGAGATTCCGGAGGAAGATGTAAAGAAGATCCGCGAAAAGGCAGACTTCAGCGTTGATCGGATTCTGGAAATTGAAGAAACCACGCACCATGATGTTGTCGCGTTTACCCGCTGTGTCAGTGAAAGTCTTGGGGAAGAGAAAAAATGGATTCATTATGGTGTTACCAGCACCGATGTCGTAGATACCGCATATGGATATCGATACAAACTGGCCAATGATATTCTCTATCAGGATATCCTGGCGTTTATGGAAGTCCTGAAAGAAAATGCACTCAAATATAAAGATACCGTTATGATGGGCCGTACGCATGGAGTTCATGCGGAGATCACAACCTTCGGTATGAAGTTTGCGCTATGGTATGAAGAGATGAAACGGAATCTCGAACGTTTTCAGTTTGCACGCAAAGATGTAGAATGCGGAAAGATTTCCGGTGCAGTCGGCACCTTTGCCAATATTCCGCCGTTTGTACAGGATTATGTATGTGAACACCTAGGCATCAACAGCGCTGCCATCTCCACACAGATCCTGCAGCGTGACCGCCACGCGCATTACTTCGCAACACTGGCACTGATTGGTTCCTGCCTGGAACAGATGGCAACAGAAGTGCGTCATCTGCAGCGCACCGAAGTACGGGAAGTAGAGGAAAAGTTCCGCAAAGGCCAGAAAGGCTCTAGTGCGATGCCGCATAAGCGCAATCCGATCGGCTCTGAAAATATCTGCGGCTGTGCCCGTGTCCTCCATGGATACATGGTTACCGCCTACGAGGATGTGCCGCTCTGGCATGAGCGCGATATCTCGCACTCCAGTGCAGAGCGCATTATCGCACCAGATGCGACCGCACTGCTGGATTACATGCTCAATCGGTTTGGATCGATTCTGAAAAATCTGACGGTCTTCCCGGAAAATATGAAAGCCAATATCTGGAAGACGAACGGTGTCATCTTCAGCCAGCGCTTCATGTTAAAACTCGTTGAGAAGGGATGGAGCCGGGAACAGGCATATGATACGGTTCAGCCGCAGGCAATCAAAGCTTGGGAGAACAACCTGGATTTCCGTACACTGATGGAATCCCTGCCGGAAGTAACGGCAGTTCTCTCCAAGGATGAAATTGATGACTGTTTCGATACGGCTTATCATACCCACCGGATTGATGAAATCTACAAGCGTGTGGGACTGCTCTGAGCTTATTACCAGTAATGGCGATATTCCGAAAGGGGTATCGCTTTTATAATGGTTATATAAAACATATGTGACGGAGAATAATTATGACCATCAAGCATCTGACGCTTTTGCATTCCAATGATCTGCATGGTGATTTTCTGGAAGATATTTCGAATGGCATTCGAACCGGCGGACTGGCCAGACTATCCGGTTACGTCAATCAGGTACGACAGCAGGAAGAATCCGTGATTTATGCGATTGCCGGAGATATGTTTCGGGGTTCCATCATTGACAGTGAATACCTTGGACTTTCCACTATCGACCTCGTGAATCTTCTGAATCCGGATGTGACCTGTATCGGAAACCATGAGGTGGATTATGGAATCGCGCATCTGCTGTTTCTGGAGAAGTGCGCCAGATTTCCGATTATCAATGCCAATTTGTTTGTGACGCTCAATAATACGCGTCTGTTCATGCCGTTTCTTAATGTGAATATAAATGGCATACGGGTATTATTTATCGGAATTCTTACAGAGGAGGTCATCGCCAGTACAAAAAGTGAAAAGGTGATCGGTACCTTCATAAACGTTGATGAAGCCTCCAAAGAAGTAGCAATCATCTGTGACAACTACCGGACGACAGATACGGATCTGACAGTTCTGCTGACTCATATTGGAATTGAAGAAGACCGGAAGCTTGCGGAACTGCTGGCCCCGGAACTCGGCGTTGATTTCATTATTGGCGGACATAGTCATACCTGGATGGAAACGCCAGAGATCGTAAACAACATTCCGATCGTACAGGCTTATACCGGTACGGATCTGATTGGACGGTTTGATATCGATTATGATACGGATTCAGACAGAATTGTGAACTGGAAGTGGCAGACGGTTCCAATCAATGAAACGACTGCCCCGGCTGATCCGATCATGCAGGATCTGATTGACCGGTATAAGAATGAAACTGATATCAAATACCGCAGGGTAGTGACACGGCTGAAACATAAAGTGACGCACCCAAGCCGGATTGAAGAGACCGAAATGGGCAATCTGTATGCGGATCTGCTGCAGGATGAAAGCAGTTTTGACCTGATGATTATCGGAACCGGTTCTTTACGCAAAGAAGAGCTCGGGCCGATCGTTGAATATCAGGACATGCTGGAGAATACACCATTTGATGATCCGCTGTGGATGTTAATGGCAACCGGAAAACAGCTGAAACAGATGATCACCTATGTTTTCCGTGATAACGCGTGGACAGGACATACAGAGTTCTACCAGTATTCAAAAGGAATGAAGATTGTATACAACCGTACAACCCGTACCTTTGAAGAACTGTCCTTTCGCGGCACTCCAATTGAAGAAATTGATTTGATATCCTTTGCCATCCAGAATTATCACTATGTCAATTTCGATGAATTTTTTGGTATTCCTCTGGAGATCATTCGTCAGAATAAAAAGCCGCGGATGGTCGCGACTTCCGTTCAGAATATCATAGAAGAATATTTTTCTTCCCATTCCGATCTGGACGCCCGGATTGAGGGGCGCATCGTGCTTAAAGATTAGAGCAGTTCTTTCTCGTAATGTTCCTGTATCATCAGTTCGCTGTCTTCTCTTGTCAGAAGGATGTTCTTTTTTGGCGCGCCTGCTTTCAGCACATTCATCACAGCCTGGATATTCCGGGCGTCAACTGCCGGATAGGCGCCGTCATCCTGACGCATGGATTTGGCAGTCATATGAATGGCCGTACTGCCGGTTTCCTTCAGCAACAACGAGACATTATCGGCATTGATTCCGCATCCGGGAAGGATCTGAATCTGCGTTCCAAAACAATCGATCAGGTGTTTCAATACCGCACTACCTTTCGGCGCGCTCGGCGCAAGGCCGCTCGTCAGCACGCGATCCACATGGCAGTGTATCAGCGCCTGAATTGCCTTGTCTGCGTCCTGCACCAGATCAAAGGCACGGTGAAACACAGCAGTCTTTCCATGAGCGTGGATCAGTGACACCAGTTCTGAAACGCGCGGTTCATCAATTGTATGATCCGGCTTCAGAAAACCAAATACAATGCCATCCGCACCATGTTCCAAAAGAATCTGTGCATCATTTTTCATGATGCGAAATTCCTGTTCACTGTAGATAAACCCTGCAGCTCTTGGCCGAACCATGCAGACGAGGGGGATATCCGTATGTTCTTTTGCCGCAAGCAGTACAGAAAGAGAAGGCGTTAAGCCACCGAGCTCCAGTGCGCTGTTGAGCTCAATGCGGTCGATTGGAAAACGGGATGCGGTAATGACATCCTCAATTCCGCCGGCGCAGATTTCGATTGTGATATTGGAAAACATAATGGTTGAAAGATGCACCTGCCTTTCTGCTTGGATATAATTATATTCATATTTTGGCGAGGTTGCTTATATGGTTCAAACACACAGCGCAGTAAGAAGAGCGAACAATCAGGATATTCCGCGTCTGCTGGATCTTCTCCGTCAGGTTCTGGAGATTCATGCCGCAGGAAGAAGTGATATCTTCATTTCCGGCACAACAAAATATACCAGTCAGCAGCTTGAAGCGCTGATCGCAGATGAGCGGACACCGATTTTTGTGCTGACAGATGAAACAAAACACGTGCAGGGGTATGCGATGTGTGAAATCGAAACGACCAGTTCGGAAAACATGTATCCCATTACGACATTGTATATCGATGACCTTTGTGTCGATGAAGCGTGCCGGGGCAAAGGGTATGGAAAAGTGCTGTATGAAGCAGTCAAAGCGTATGCCAGAACAATTCACGCCTATCACATTACCCTTAATGTCTGGGCCTGCAATCCTTCTGCCGTTGCATTCTATACGTCCATTGGTCTCAAGCCGATGAAAACAATGATGGAGGAGGTGCTTTAAGGATGCAGAACCATTCCTTTTATCCAGACAGTCCGGAACTGATTACCCCGGAGCTGACGATATCGCAGCAGGAAAAAGATCTTGCCGGAACCATACCACTGACCAGTGTGATTCTCTGTTATTCCAGGCAGCTGTTTCAGATTCTGCTGGATGAAAACAGAATCGCAGCAATCGATTCGAAACTTACAATCGGTTCTGCCGCCTTAAAGACTCCGATCTGTATGATTCCGAATCAGCCTGTTGGCGTTGTACTGAGCGGCATCGGTGCGCCTGCTGCAGCTGCGGTTGTGGAAGAAATGCGGGTGTTGTTTCCGATTCGCAATGTCATAGCGTTTGGCTCCTGTGGGGCACTGACAGAACTTCCGGAAGGGAAGATCATTATTCCAGACAACGGTTATCGGGATGAAGGAACCAGCTATCACTATGCAGAAGCTGGAGACTGGATTCAGTTTTCTAATGCCGCCGTATTGGAACAGCTGTTTTCCAGCATGCAGGTTGAAACCGTAACCGGAAACATCTGGACAACCGATGCCTTTTATCGCGAAACACGAGAGGAAGTAAATCAGCGTGTAAACCAGGGCTGCATTGCGGTAGATATGGAAGCGACGGCACTGCAGGCAGTCTGTAATTTCCGCTCTCTGCAGCTGTATCAGTTTCTCTACAGTGCCGATTCTCTCCATGGAGACTGGCAAAGACGGATTCTTGGCTCTATGGAAAAAGACAGCCGGATCGCGATGTTTCAGCTGGCTGCTTCGATTGCTCAGAACTTATAAAAAAACCGCCGGCATTCGACGGTTTTAGGAACAGATGGAGCGAACATTCAATCTTTTTTTAGATGAGTTTGTTCAGGATGATATTGGATTCGCGATCCGGACCAACGGATACCAGGCAGACTTTTACGCCGCAGTATTCTTCAATGAACCGCACGTAATTCTGGCATTCGACTGGCAGTTCTTCAAAGGTACGTACCGTGGAGATATCTTCTTTCCAGCCCGGGAATTCCTTGTAGACCGGCTTTGCCTTTTCGTAATCCTTTACGGATGCGGGTACCGTATCGAATACCTTGCCGTCAATTTCATATCCCACGCATACTGGCAGGGTTTCATAGCCGCTGAGAATATCGATCTTGGTAATGGCAAGGTCTGTCATGCCATTGATCGTAACAGCCTGTTTGACAACCGGTAGATCCAGCCAACCGGTACGGCGGGGACGGCCAGTTGTAGCGCCATACTCATTACCGACTTTGCGCAGCTGTTCTCCGATTTCATTGTTGAGCTCTGTAATGAATGGTCCTTCACCAACACGGGTGCTGTAAGCCTTGGCAATACCGATAATGCGGTCCAGCTTTTTCGGGCTGATGCCGGCTCCGGTACATACACCGGCTGCGGTCGGGGAAGAAGAGGTCACATACGGATAGGTTCCATAGTTGATATCCAGCATGTTTGCCTGTGCGCCTTCAAACAGAACATTCTTTCCGGCATCCAGCGCTTTGTTTACTTTATCGACCGCATCGATGATCATCGGCAGCAGTCTTGGCCGAATCGCATCGAACTGAGCTGCCATCTCCTCATAGTCAAAGGGCTTTCCGCCATAGAGTTTGACGATCTGACGGTTCTTCTTCTCCAGGATGGTTTTCAGCTTCTCATGGAAGACATCCGGGTCTTTTAAGTCACAGACGCGCAGACCGATGCGGTTGTACTTATCCGCATAGCAGGGACCGATGCCATTTTTGGTAGTGCCGATCTTTCCAGCACCGGCATCGAGCTCCTCCAGTTCATCAATATATTTATGATAGGGCATAAGCAGATGCGCTCTGTCACTGATACGTACATTCGAGCAGTCAAAGCCTTTTTCCGCAAGCTTGTCCATCTCTTCGAATAAGACAAACGGATTGACGACAACCCCTGGACCAATGACGCACAGTGCGTCTTTATTCAGAATTCCGCTGGGCAGCAGATGCAGGATGACGGTCTGTCCATTCACAACAACCGTATGTCCGGCATTATTACCACCCTGAAAGCGAACAACCATATCCATGTGGGTGCCAAGAAGGTCAACGATCTTTCCTTTTCCTTCATCACCCCACTGACTGCCTACTACAACATAACCTGCCATATTGATTTCTCTCCTGATTCCATCCGTTATGATAGCACAAAGCCTGACAACATGAGCGAATCACTGTCAAACAGGCAATCCTTTTGGTAGAATTACGATGTTTGAAGGACAGGAGACAACAAATTATGAGTGAAGTTAATTCCAGCAACTGCGATCACAATTGTGAAGGGTGCAGTGCAAATTGTGGAGACCGTACCAATCCACAGGATATGAAGATTTCTCTTCATCCGCGCAGCAGCGTCAAGCATGTGATCGGTGTTGTGTCGGGTAAAGGCGGTGTAGGCAAATCCTTTGTGACAAGCCTGCTGGCCAGTGAACTGCAGCGCCGCGGTCATCGGACTGCAGTACTTGATGGTGATATTACCGGACCATCCATGGCAAAGGTATTTGGCGTCAAAGAAAAGATGTACGGCGATGGCGAACTGGCGTATCCCGCCAAGACCGCAACCGGCATTCAGGTAGTCAGTGCCAATATGATGCTCGACAGTGATGATCAGCCGGTTATCTGGAGAGGACCGATCGTTGGCGGAGTGATTCGTCAGTTTTACCAGGAAGTATTCTGGGACGATGTTGAATACATGGTAGTGGATATGCCTCCGGGAACCAGCGATGTACCGCTGACTGTATTCCAGTCACTGCCGGTGGAGGGCATCATTGTTGTTTCTTCCCCGCAGGAATTAGTCGGTATGGTCGTTGAAAAGGCCATCAATATGGCAAACATGATGAATATCCCGCTGCTTGGCCTCGTTGAAAACATGAGCTACGTGGAGTGCGGCAAGTGCGGAGAACATATCCATATCTTTGGCGAATCTCATATTGATGAGATCGCGGATAAATATGGGATTCCGGTTCTGGCACGCATTCCGATGCGTGAAGGGTATGCGGCTGCAGGCGACCAGGGCAGGATCGAAGAACTGATTGTTCCGGAAATCAAAGCTGTCGCAGATACTGCAGAAAAACTCGGATAATTCACGCAGAATTCACATTCAGAAAGTATAGTGCAGAAAAGAAAGAGGAATCGTGATGACAAAGATACTCGTCGTAGATGATGAAGCAAAGATACGTGAAATGATCTGCAAATACGCCGCATATGAAGGCTTTGAAACAGATCAGGCAGTGGATGGACTGGATGCGGTGGATCACTGCAATAACCATTCCTATGATCTTGTTGTGATGGATATCATGATGCCGAATCTGGATGGCTTTTCTGCAGTCAAGGAAATCAAAAAGACGCATCCGGATCTGCCGTTCATTCTGCTGTCCGCACTGGGCGAAGAATATGACAAGGTTCATGGATTTGATCTTGGTGTGGATGACTACGTGGTCAAGCCGTTCTCTTCCAAAGAACTGATGATGCGCATTCATGCGATTCTCAAGCGAGTGCATCCTGGTGCTTCCAGCGGGGAAGTATACCGCCTGAAAGATATGGAGATTGATTTCGGTGCCCGTACCGTTTCGATTAAGGGCGAACGGGTGAATCTATCGCCAAAGGAATATGAACTGCTGGTTTATCTGGTGCGCAATGCGGGCATCGCCTTAACGCGTGAACAGATCCTGCGTACCGTCTGGGGCTATGATTTCTTTGGAGATGACAGGACGCTGGATACCCATATCAAACTGCTGCGCAAGAATCTTGGTTCTTACAGCAACTATATCGTCACCCTGAGAGGAGTCGGATACCGTTTTGAAAAAGAAGAGCAGTCTTAAATGGAAAATAGCCCGCTATCTTCTGACATTTGCGGCAGGACTGATCGTATTGTTAACGGTATTCCAGACCGTTCTGTTAGAGCCGATGTACGAACGCTACAAGCGGGATACTGTGAAGAAAGCAGGAGATGAAGTTGTTGAGGCACTTCAAACTGGCAATGAAGATGATCTGGATACGGTCATCTGGAAAGTCAGTGCAGAAAATGATACCTGTGTACGCATCATTGATACCTCCGGCGCAGATCAGGTGACTGGCAACATGGGCTGTGTGCTGTATCGTATGAATGTCCGTGAAATTCTGGACCAGTATGCGCTGGCACGGGATAATGGAAATGAATACTTTTCCTCTTCCGCAGGAATCGGTATTCCGGGCGGCCCTGGGAAAGAAGGAAGACGGGATGAGGGCGAGATGAAGAATCTCACGCTGACCCGGATCGTTGATACGGAAGATGGTACTTCGATCGTACTGGTATATGCCGGACTCTCACCGGTGAATGCGACCATTTCCACCTTGCGCCTGCAGATTGTCTATATCGGCATTATTGTGATTCTTGCGATGATTCTATTGACCTGGATCATGAACCGGCGGATCGCGACACCGCTGATCCAGATCAATGATGCCGCAAAGACGCTGCCGGAAGGAACCTATGAAATCGATCCAAAGACAAACCAGTATCAGGAGGCACAGGAGCTGAATGAAACACTGGCGCAGGCTGCGGCTGATATTCAGAAGGCCGATAAGGCAAAGCGGGATCTCATTGCGAATGTATCGCATGATCTGCGTACGCCGCTGACCATGATTCGCGGCTATGGCGAAATGATGCGGGATCTCCCAGGCGAAAAGACCGATGAGAATCTGGAAGTCATCATCAATGAAAGCAATCGGCTGAAGTATCTGGTGGATGATCTGCTGGATCTTTCCAAACTGGAGGAACAGGTGATTGAGCTTCATCAGACAAATTTCTCATTAACGGAGCTGATTCAGCGGAATGTGGCAAAGTACAACTATTACCATGTCCAGGATCAGTTTGAAATCAAAACGGACTGTGAAGCGGATCTCATGGTTTATGCAGACGAAAGCCGAATTGAGCAGGTCTTCAATAACTTCATGACCAATGCGATCAACTATTCCGGTGATTCCCGTGTGATCGAAGTACGCTGCTTCAAAACAGGTGACCGGGTTCGGACGGAAGTACAGGACTTCGGTACCGGTATTGATTCTGATAAAATAAATGATATCTGGGACCGGTATTACAAGATTGACCGTGAACATGTACGACAGTCTGACTCCAGCGGCCTTGGACTGAATATCTGCAGAAAGATACTTGATCTGCACAAGGTGCCGTATGGCGTCAGCAGCAAGCTGAACGAAGGAAGTACATTCTGGTTTGAGCTGCCTGTATCCAAACCGGAATGAAATAAAAAAAGAAGGAGAAAAGAGAACATGACTGAATTGAAAGGAACAAAAACCGAACAGAATCTCGCTTATGCATTTGCGGGAGAAAGCCAGGCACGCAACAAGTATGATTACTGGGCAAGCCGTGCGAAGAAAGATGACTACGAACAGATCGCTGCTACCTTTGCGGAAACCGCATTAAACGAAAAAGAACATGCAAAGATGTGGTTCAAGCTTCTGCAGGGCGGATCCATCCATGACACCGTTGATAACCTGAAACAGGCTGCCGCAGGTGAACATGAAGAATGGACTGACATGTACAAGACATTTGCGGAAGTTGCGGACGCAGAAGGATTCCCTGAGATTGCAAGCCAGTTCCGTGGCGTTGCGGAAATTGAAAAAGAACATGAGGAACGCTACAACAAGCTGCTGGCCAACATTGAAAGCGGCGAAGTATTCGTGCGTCAGGATGCGGTAACATGGCAGTGCCGTAACTGCGGTGCGGTTGTCGTTTCCAAGGAGGCTCCGGAGAAGTGCCCGGTATGTGCACATCCGAAGGCTTACTTTGAACTGAAGCGGGATAATTATTAATTTCAATGAGCACCTTTGTTTACAAACCCAAAGGCGTCTGCTCTTCCGAGATGCGGTTTGAGCTGAATGGCGAGACAATTGAAAGTCTCACGGTTACCAATGGCTGCAACGGCAATCTGAAAGGCATTGCGGCACTGGTAAAGGGAAGAAATGTGAACGATGTCATTGCGGCACTGGATGGTATCAAGTGCGGATTCAAGCAGACATCCTGCCCGGATCAGATCGCAAAGGGACTCAGGCAGTACCTGGAACAGGCGCACTAACAGACAGAAGGCTTTCCGAGCAATCGGAGAGCTTTTTTTTAGGTGAAAATATTACCTTTTGAGGACATAGTCATAACAACAGCCGCCCGATATAATAGATACAAAAGTTCTCTCTGTCAGGGAAAACGGAATTTGCCGGACAGAGACATCGAGGTTTTACGGATATGATTTATTCCAGCGCAGGTTTTATAGGCTTGGTCATTAATCTGATCATTAATCATGATGTTCTTTTGAAACGAAGTATCCAGCAGGATGATTCGGTAACGAAACAGTTTCGCAACTTTCTGCTTACCCTGAACGCTTATTTTGTGGCGGACATCATCTGGGGCATACTTTACGAGCATCACCTGATCGAGCTGAATGTGATCGATACCTATGTTTACTTCCTGACCATGGGTTTGTCGATTCTTGCATGGACAATCTACGTTGTGGCTTATCTTCGTGCTGACAACCTTTTTCATAAACTGCTTGGCTCTATCGGTTGGATCATTTTCCTGTTCCAGATGATTGCGATGGCGATCAATCTGTTTCAGCCGTTTTTGTTTTTCTTCGATGAAAACGGTATCTATCATGCGCTGTTTGGCCGCTATATCACACTGGTTCTGCAGATCATAATGTATTCCATGACCGCAATTTATGCGCTGGTTGTTTCCTGTCGCAGTAAAAACGGGAAGCGCGTCCGGCATTTTGCGATTGGATTATCCAGCATTGCCATGGCATTCTTTGTCTGGCTTCAGTCTGTTTATCCGTTACTGCCGCTGTATGCGCTTGGCTGTCTGCTTGCCGCATGCGTCATGCACAGCTTTGTGCTGGAAAATGAGAAAGAGGAATATCGGGATACCCTGGAACAGCGTCTTCAGGACAGCATCCTCAAAGGCAACTATTATGATCTGCTTACAGGCATGCCGGGCATGACGTATTTCTTTGAGCTGGCAGAAAAACAGCGGAAAGAGATGATTCAATCCGGTGGCAGACCGGCATTTCTGTTCTTTGATTTATCCGGTATGAAGTTCTACAACCAGAAGTTTGGTTTCGCGGAAGGAGACCGGCTCCTGCGGGAATTCTCAGAGCTGCTGTGCCAGTTCTTCAAGAAAGATCACTGCAGCCGGTTTGGCTCCGATCACTTTGCCGTCTTTACCGAGGAAAACAGGCTGGAAGAGACCCTGCACAGGATATTTGAGATCTGGGATGAAACAGGAGATGGCGAACAGCCGGCGATCCGCGCCGGGATTTATCTGGATGCAGGCAAGAACGCTGATATCAGCACGGCGTGTGACCGTGCCAAAACAGCGCGTGATACCATACGCAAATCCTATTTCTCGGATTACTGCTACTTCGATGAAACGATGCTGGAACGGGCAGAACATGCGCAGTACTTTACATCGCATCTGGACAGGGCAATCGAGGAAGGCTGGATTGAAGTTTATTACCAGCCGATCATCCGCGCCATCAATGGAAGAGTCTGTGATGAAGAAGCGCTTGCACGCTGGAATGACCCGAAACGCGGATTTCTGCCGCCGGCTGATTTTATTCCGATTTTGGAAGAGGCAGGCATTCTCTATAAGCTGGACCTCCATGTACTGGATCAGGTTATCGAAAAGATGCATAAGACAGAAGAAAAGGGACTTCATGTGGTGCCGCAGTCCATCAATATCTCCCGTTCGGATTTTGATGCCTGTGATATCGTTCAGGAAATCTGTGATCGGATGGATCGGGCAGGACTGCCGCATAACCTGCTGAGTGTGGAAATTACAGAAAGCATCATCGGCACAAATTTTGATTTTATCAAAGAGCAGACGGAACGCTTCCGTGCCCTTGGCTTTCCCGTCTGGATGGATGATTTTGGAAGCGGCTATTCTTCCCTGGATGTGCTGTCTGACATGAATGTTGATCTGATCAAACTGGATATGCGGTTCATGCAGAAATTTGATAATGGGGAAAAGAGCCGCATCATTCTGACTGAGTTAATGAAGATGGCCAATGCCATAGGCATTGATACGATCTGTGAAGGCGTCGAACGAAAAGAACAGATGGAATTTCTGCGTGATATTGGCTGTGCGAAGCTGCAGGGCTACTATTTCGCGAAACCGGTGCCGTTATCCGAGATCTTTGACCGCTATGAAACAGGACGGCAGATTGGCTTTGAGAATCCGATGCAGACGGGATACTATGATGCGGTCAGCCGCATCAATCTGTATGATGTCAGCATCCTGACACATGATGATGCCAATACCTTCCATCGCTTCTTCAGCACGATTCCGATGGGAATTCTAGAGCTTCGGGGCAATAAAGTCCGCTTTTCCCGCAGCAATCAGGCTTATCGTGATTTCGTGAAACGAACGTTTCACTTTGAAGTCGGTAACCGGATGTCTCCATTTGAAGAACTGCCGGAATTGATGAATGGAAGCTTTATCGATACATTGAAGCGTCTGGAAAAAGAGGGCGGACGCATCTTCTTTGATGAAACGAGACCGAATGGTCTGACAATTCATTCCTTTATCCGCCGCATCGCAACCGATGAAGTGACTGGAACGACTGCATTAGTCATTGCCGTGCTTTCCGTCATGTCCAAAGACAGTGATATACCGCTTCAGATCGTGGAAACGGAGCGCAGTTCCTGAAGAAATCCTGCATGCGGTGCGATGATCAGAACTGAGCTTTTGAGACATCTGAACCGAAAAGTTCCGGTTATGGATGTGTGAAGACCCGTATTACAGCAGAATCTGAATCGTGATTCTGCTTTCTTTCTGTTGTGATTTTTGTACAATATTGGGGATAAGAGAAGAGAACTATGATTTGGATATTGATCGTGCTGCTGATCCTGCTGGATCAGATTACAAAAGCGGCAATTGCCGCAAACCCCTCAACCTTTGGAAACCTGGAAGTGATTCCGAACTTTTTCTATATTACCTACGTAAAGAATACCGGCGCCGCCTGGAGTATGCTGGCAGGGCAGCGGACCTTTCTGTCGCTGTTGGCAGCAGTCGCAATTTTCTTCATGCTGGGGTATCTGATCAAACAGAAAAAGAACGGAAATAAGCTGACGACTGCCGCTTTGATTCTGATGATCGCCGGAGCTGCCGGCAATCTGATTGACCGTCTGCTGTTTGGATATGTTCGTGATTTCCTGAATTTCTATATTTTTGGCTATGATTTTCCGGTCTTTAACGTTGCGGATATCTGTCTTACCATTGGCGTCTGTCTTCTGATCCTGGCGACGATTGTGGAAAAAGAAGATGTTCCGGTAGAACCGGATGTCATCAAACCAAAGCAGGACCGAACAGGAGTTTAAGGATGAACCGGATCGAACTGACGGCGGAAGAAAACGGAATCCGCATTGATAAATATCTTTCTGATAAAACAGAACTTTCACGCAGCCGCATTCAGGCATTATGTGAAGAAGGAAAGATTCTGGCAGACGGCAAGCCTGCCAAAGCTTCGCTGAAACTGAGTGAAGGGATGCGGATTGAAGCTGAAATACCGGATGATGAACCGATGGATGTCATCGCTGAGAATATCCCGCTGGATATTCTTTATGAAGATTCTGACATCATCGTGATCAATAAGCCAAAAGGTATGGTTGTTCATCCGGCAGCCGGAGTTTATTCCGGCACGCTGGTGAATGCACTGCTGTATCACTGTAAAGATCTCTCCGGTATTAACGGCGTATTGCGCCCGGGTATCGTTCATCGGATCGATAAAGATACGACCGGCTGCATTGTTGCGTGCAAAAATGACAATGCCCATCGGGCCATAGCGGCGCAGCTGGAAAACAAAACCTGTCATCGGGAATATCTTGCGCTGTGCGATGGCATCATCGACCACGAGGAAGGGCTTATCGACGCGCCGATCGGCCGGGATCCGAAAGACCGCAAGAAGATGACGGTAATTGACAAGAATTCCAAACCGGCAAGAACAATCTTTACAGTAAAGGAACGCTTTTCAAACCATACGCTCGTGGACTGCCGTCTTGAAACCGGACGCACGCATCAGATTCGTGTGCATATGAGCTATATTCATCATCCGGTTACAGGTGATGTTGTATACGGCACCTCCTGCAGACTCATGGATACACAGGGGCAGACCCTGCATGCCTATAAGCTGTCTCTGGTACACCCGACAACCGGTATTACCATGACGTTTGAAGCGCCGCTTCCAGCGTATTTCGAGGAACTGCTGGATCTGCTCAGACATGGGGAATCCGAATGAAGAAACAGAAGCCCATTCCTGTTTCCTACGTGATCATAGCCGTCTGTACGTTAATCACGCTGTGCATCGCCTTTCTTCCTTTTGGTGAATCTGATACTGAACGCGCATTGTTTTTCGGCGCTTACTACAAACCGTTTATCATAGCCGGGGAATTCCATCGGCTTTTGACGTGCGGATTGATTCATGTGTCGTTTCTGCACCTGTTTGTAAATATGTTTTCGCTTTCGGTTCTGACAAGAGCACTGGAAAAGTATCTGGGTCTCTGGAGATACCTGGTTATACTGTTTGGCGCTGTCGTCGGCGGTTCCGTATTTCTCTTCTGCATGGGCGGCAATACGGTAGGGGTTGGCTTATCCGGCGGCCTGTATGGATTGTTGGCAGCGTATATTTATGAGATCTGGGAAGCAGGAGGCTTGAAAGTTCCGCAGGTGCGCAGCGGATTGCTGCAGACGGTATTCATGAACCTTCTGATCAACTTCATGCCGGGTGTTGCCTGGCAGGCACATTTTGGCGGAGCAATTGCCGGATTGATTCTGCTGATGGCATTTAAGCCCCGCAGCCAGGATAAGCAGGCGTTACTTCATGCACGGATTGCTTTAGTGATTCTGCTGGTCGGCAGCGGGATGGCAATGGCCAGAAGATGTACGATTTCAGAACAGGAGCGTTATCTGCTTACCGACTTGCGCCTGCTGCGCATGGAACAGGATATTGGACTGAAATCCCATGCGAAAGCGATGGCGAAGCGGTTGGATGCGCTGTATGATGTTACATATCTGGAACTGATGGTGGAGGAAAACTGATTATGCCGAAACGTATGGATACCCTGAGCTGGGATGAATACTTCATGGGCCTTGCTCATCTTTCTGCACTTCGCTCCAAAGATCCTAATACACAGGTGGGGGCTGCCATTGTCGATGAAAACAAGAGGGTTGTATCCGTTGGATACAATGGGTTTCCCAAAGGCTGCTCGGATGATGTGTTTCCGTGGGATCGGGAAGGGAATGCACTTTGCACCAAGTACTTCTATGTCGTTCATGCGGAACTGAACGCAATACTCAACAGCCCGCGTTCTGTTGCCGGATGCACGATTTATGTATCGCTGTTTCCGTGCAATGAATGCGCCAAGGCAATCATTCAGTCCGGCATCAAGCGGATCGTCTACGAATCGGATAAATATGCGGATACCGATGGCATCAAGGCATCCAAAGCTATGCTGGAAGCTGCAGGCGTAGAGCTTGTCCGGATTGAAAACACGATTCGTCTCAGCGTTGAAAAAACACCTAATACGACGATATGAAAACACGGGATGAAGTAAAAGCTGAAGCCGAAGAAGAATATTTCGGCGTATTCGATGTATTCACAACAGAGGAATTCGAGGAGCTCATGAAGCCCTCTGCAGATGAGGAATACAGCGACATTGAGTTTGTGGATTCCTTTGGATATTTCCATGATGGGGAACATCTTACAGATATCCGGATTGATCCGTATACCTTTGAACAGTATAAAAAAGATTATCCCTATGTTGTATGGAGAAATGCATAATTTACACAAGGGTACAACTGAAAGCAGATTCAAGTCTGTTTTCTTTTTTTATAACAACGTATAATGCCACTGAATACGACAGCTATGACAACAAGGAAACTTACTGAAAAACTGATAGCACTGTTTCTGGTTATTCAGATCGCAATTAGTGCTTTTCCACTTGCGGTAACCGCACAGGAAGATGGTTCTGGATCCTCCACACCGGATACGGAAGAACCAACGGACCGGTTGGAAGAAACACCTTCTGAACTTCCAACAGATGACCCGCAGGATGATACGGATCATTCCGAACAACCGGACAGTGAAGAGATTCAGATCACGGAAACAGAACAGCAGGAGGAACCGCTGCCGGAAACGGATGAAGTAACGGAATCAATACCGGAAGCGCCGGAATGGTTTGAGGATACCGCAGAACTTGGCGCTGTTACAGTAACGGTACGTGCACTTCAGCGTATTGTGCCGGCAGGCGCGCACCTTGAGGCTGCACTGCTTGAGGATACAGACCGGCAGGAAGCCGAACAGACAGTTGATGAAGTTCGGGAAGAGGAACGAACGGTTGCGGTTTCCTACTCCTTTGATATCAGAATTCTGGATGCGGAA
>JAFWJY010000077.1 GCA_017514525.1 Solobacterium sp.
AGGCAATGTATCAGGCCAACACGGAAGCATATCTTAAAGAACTGGATGAGCTGGATAGGCAGTATCAGGAAGCTGTTTCTTCGGCAGCTTATGACACCCTGATCTTTGGGGACCGGTTTCCATTCCGGTATCTGGTGGATGATTATGATCTGAACTACTATGCAGCATTTGCGGGCTGTTCAGCGGAGACCGAAGCGAGCTTCGAGACCATTCTGTTCCTGGCTGGAAAACTGGATGAACTGAAGATCCCTCATATTTTGAAAATCGAAGGGAGTGACGGTAAAATCGCTGCCACGATTGTGGAAAATACCAAAACAGGCGGACAGGATATTCTGACGCTGAACTCTATGCAGGGGATTACCTCAGGTGATATTCAAAACGGCTCGTCCTACCTGCAGATCATGAAAAACAATCTTGAAGTCCTGAAACAGGCATTGAATTAAGAATGGAATCAAACTATGGCACTTTTAACAGTAAATGACGTATCGCTTGGCTATGATGGCCGGGCAATTGCAGAACACCTCAGCTTCACCGTCGAAAAGGGAGATTATCTCTGTATTGTCGGTGAGAACGGCTCTGGCAAGACAACCCTTATGAAGACGCTGCTGAATCTCAAAAAGCCGCTGGCGGGTGAGATCATCACAGGGGATGATCTGAAACCGGGAGAAATCGGTTATCTGCCGCAGCAGACAGAAGTGCAGCGTGATTTTCCGGCATCAGTAATGGAAGTGGTGCTTTCTGGATGTCTGTCACGGATGGGCAATCGCGTGTTCTACAGCCGGGAAGAAAAACAGCTTGCGGTAGAAAACATGAAGCGCATGGGCATTCTGGACCGTGCGGACCAGTGTTATCGGGAACTGTCCGGCGGACAGCAGCAGCGGGTACTGCTCGCAAGAGCGCTGTGTGCGACGCAAAAAGTCCTGCTGCTGGATGAACCGGTAGCCGGTCTGGATCCGAAAGTGACGGCTGATATGTACCGGCTGATTCAGTCTCTGAATAAAGAGGGAATCACGATCATCATGGTTTCCCATGATGTGGCAGCTGCACTGCAGTATGCCAAGCATATTCTCCATGTCGGCAACCGGGTGTTCTTCGGAACCCGGGAAGAATACAGCTCCAGCAAACTTGGCCGACTGTTTCTGGAACAGGAAGGCGGTGAAGCATAATGGATAAACTTGCGGAATATCTGCAGTACCCGTTTGTACGCTATGCATTAATCGTCGGTGTACTGATTGCGTTATGTTCTTCGCTGCTTGGCGTGCCGCTGGTATTGAAACGCTTCTCGTTTATCGGCGACGGCCTTTCCCATGTGGCGTTTGGCGCCATGTGCATCGCAACGGTGCTGAAGCTTTCGAATAATATGTTGCTGATTATGCCAGTCACGATCATTGGAGCCGTGCTGATCCTGCGCACCGGAACGAATACGAAGATCAAAGGCGATGCGATCATTGCGATGATCTCGGTTGCGGCACTGGCATTTGGCTATCTGATCATGAACTTCTCCAATACGCCAAATCTTGCGGGTGATGTCTGCACGACCTTGTTTGGATCTACTTCGATCCTGACGCTCAGCCGTGCTGATGTCTGGCTCTGCATTATCATGTCGGTGCTGGTGCTGGTCATCTTTGTGCTGTTCTATCACCGGATTTTTGCGGTTACCTTCGATGAGAACTTTGCCCGTGCGACCGGCATGGATACGGAAAAATACAATCTATTGATTGCCATTATCACAGCGGTGATCATTGTACTGGCAATGAATCTGGTAGGTTCCTTGTTGATTTCAGCCTTGATTATCTTTCCTGCCATTTCCGCGATGCGCCTGTTTCACAACTACTTCAAAGTGACGGTGTTCTCTGCGATTTTTGCGGTAATCTGTGCGTTCTCTGGTATTATTATTTCCATTCTTGCGGGCACGCCAGTTGGTTCCACAATTGTGGGTGTCAATGTGCTGGCATTTGCGGTGTGCTGGAGCATTGGAAAGTTAAGAGGTACAGCAGCATAGTGAAAAACAAAACTGTAAAACAAAGGTTATTAATACTCTCTGCACTATTTCTGTTAAGCGGGTGCCGGGATCGTTCCATGCCGAATAACCGTGTTGTGAATAAAACAAAAACTGTAACGGATGTCATGGAAGAACAGACAACAGTAGCACCGGAAGCTACACCTGCAGAAGAAGTGATTGTTGATACTGCACCAGCGGAAATGCGTTATGACACTGTAGATATCGATCTGACTCAGAGCTCAGAGACAATGCTGTATTCCGAGGTGATCGATATGGGTACTTCACCGGATAATTATGTGGGGAAAATCATCAAAGTCCATGGCCAGTATATGTTCTTCCATGACGAAATGAGTGAAAACAGTTATCCGACAGTAGTCGTCCTGGATGCGACGAAGTGCTGTGCGACCGGTTTGGTTTTTGAACTGGAAGGAGATGCCGGTTATCCTCAGGAAGATCAGGAGTTTACGGTGACAGGTGCATTGGATTACCCCAGCTCAGAAGATTGCCCATTCCCAATCCTGAAAAATGCAGTCATCACAACTGAATGACATTTGAAGCCAGTCAGAATAATTCTGATTGGTTTTTTTACTTTTCTGCGGAGATTTTTTTCATGGACTAATTGAAGAAGTCCCCATCCTTAAAGCAAATAAGGATGAGGATGAATTGTCTTAGGGTATTTGCAGAAATGCAAAACCACAGTTGTATCATGGAAGCGGAAACAGCTGAACTGACAGTTCATTCTGGGTTGGACAATAACAACTATAATTGATCCAGAAAGGGTGCAAACCGCTGGAGGAATACTGCTGGATTGTTAATTCCGTGTATGATCTGATGAATCATGGAATATTCCAAAACAATGCGGTACAGATGGTAATTGCACAGCTTCCGGAAGATTTCGCAATACACAGTGAAATCATGAATAATCGGGCGATGGTGATCAAATTGTTATTGGATGAGATGAGTAATGAACGGAAACTGAATTTCTTCAAGCAGGCCTGCTTAGAAGAGGGAGAAGCGAAAGGAATCGCAAAAGGAATCAAGCAAGGAATCAAGCAAGGAATCAAGCAAGGAATCAAACAAGGTATCTCACAAGGAATCTCGCAAGAGAAAACCCAGATTGTTCGCGTGCTGTTACAAAAGAATATGCCGGATGATTTCATCATGGAGGTCGCCCGGATCACGAAAACAGAGTTGGAAGGGTTTAAACATGGTACTATGAAGGCAGTTGATATAGATAGTGTTTAGAGAGGGCATAATATGCGAGTATTTGAAGGATTTCAAAGAGGTGTTAATCTTGGCGGATGGTTATCGCAGGCGGATGAAACAACTGCCCAGCATTATGAGTCATTCATTACAGAACAGGATGTCAAAGATATCGCAGATCTAAAACTGGACCATGTGCGACTGCCGGTTGATTACACATTGATTGAAACACCGGACGGACAGGCAATTGAAGCAGGCTATTCCTACATTGATCATGCGATTCAATGGACCAGAAAAGCCGGATTGAATCTGCTGCTGGATATGCATAATACATACGGATATACCTTTGATCCTCTGGAGAAAGAGGAAAGCAAAGAAAAATTTTTCTTTGATGAAGACCTGCAGAAACGGTTTTATACCATGTGGGATCGGATTTCCAAGCGCTACGCATCCTACAGTGATACGGTCGCGTTCGAATTGCTGAATGAAGTTGTTTCTCCGCGGGTCGCAGACGCGTGGAATGAGATCGCTGATCATGCGGTGGATGTCATTCGGGCCAATGCGCCGAAAGCCTATATCGTCATTGGCGGCGTACGGTACAACAATGTGACCAGTGTTCCAATGCTGCGGAAGCCGAAGGATGATCATATTGTTTATAACTTCCATTGTTATGAACCGCTGATCTTTACTCATCAGCGTGCGTATTGGGTAGACAATATTCCCAAAGATATTGTTGTGCATTATCCTTGTACGATTGGTGAATATAAGAAACAGTCTTCTTTCCTGCAGGAAGAACTGGCTGAAGCAATTACGCATCTTTCAGATGATACCTGCGGAGCTTCATTATTTGATCAGCTGTTTGAACCGGCTGTGCATGCGGCTCAGGCAAATGATGCGCCGCTTTACTGCGGTGAGTATGGGGTGATCGATCAGGCCCCTGCAGAAGACGCATTGCGCTGGCTGAAGGATATTCATTCTGTGTTCGAAAAGTATCATATCGGCCGGGCACTCTGGAACTACAAGGAGAAAGACTTTGGCTTTACCGATGCACGTCTTGATGGCGTGCGTCAGGAACTGACTGAAAACCTGTAAACAGGCAGATAAAACAGATATTTCTACAATGGCAGCACGACGTTGTCACGGGAAGTATCTGTTTTTTGTGTGGCATATTGGATGGTCGTCCGGTAAGGAAACCGGATCGGATATTTGAATCCTGCATTGTACATGGGCAATGAAATTGGCAATGCAAGCTGGATAGGAAACCGCCGTCATAGTATCATCGTTGGTGGAGAACAAGCATGAATTGAAGGAGGAGCCGCATTGCGACAATTGTTTTTTGTATGCATTGCGACTGAAACAGCCTATGAATTTAAGAGAACTGAAACCCGGAGAATCCGCCGTCATAACACAGGTTGGCGGCAAAGGCGCACTACGCCAGCATTTTCTGGATATGGGTGTACTGCCTGGGGCAGAAGTGACCCTGATCAAATATGCCCCGTTAGGGGATCCGATGGAACTGCGGATCCATGGATATGAACTGACACTTCGTCTTGCGGACGCAGAGCGAATTACGATTCAGCTTCTGAACCAGAAACAGGCAGATCAGCCGGAGTCTCAGCCCAGAAAAAAAGTTGCTCATCCAGGTCTGGGGGAAGAAGGAAAATATCATGAACGTAAAACGGAGACTCCGTTAGCGGAGGGGACAACTGTAACGTTTGCGCTTGTCGGCAATCAAAACAGTGGCAAGACAACGCTGTTCAATCAGCTGACCGGATCGAACCAGCATGTCGGCAATTTCCCGGGTGTTACGGTTGATCGCAAAGATGGTGTGATACGCGGTCATTCCAACTCCATCATTACGGATCTGCCGGGCATCTACTCGATGTCTCCGTATTCCAGTGAAGAAATCGTATCTCGTGATTTTGTGCTGAAGGAACGCCCGAATGGAATCATCAATATTGTGGATTCAACGAATATTGAACGAAACCTGTATCTGACGATGCAGCTGCTGGAAACGGATATTCCCATGGTCTTGGCGCTGAATATGATGGATGAGATGGTCGGCAATGGCGGAGCGGTGGACATCGATGCGATGGAAGCCCAGCTTGGTATTCCGGTTGTGCCGATCTCTGCCGCAAAGAATGAAGGTGTTGACGAACTGATTCGTCATGCATTTCATGTCGCGTGGTATCAGGAAACACCATTGCGTCAGGATTTCTGTGACAAGGAGGATCATGGCGGAGCGGTGCATCGCTGTCTCCACGCGGTGATTCATCTGATTGAAGATCATGCCCAACGGGCAAATCTGCCGGTACGGTTTGCGGCATCCAAGGTCATTGAAGGAGACCAGCTGATTCTGAAACAGCTGGATATGGATCCGAATGAAATTGAAATGCTGGAATATATCGTACTGCAGATGGAAAAGGAACGCGGGCTGGACCGCAGTGCAGCCATTGCGGATATGCGTTTTGCATTTATCGAAAAAGTCTGCAGGGAATGTGTGACCAAGCCCAAAGAAAGTGCGGAACATATTCGCTCACAGAAGATCGACCGCTTCCTGACCGGGAAATATACAGCCATTCCATTATTCATCATCATAATGGGACTGGTATTCTTCCTTACGTTTAATGTGATCGGAGCCTGGCTGCAGGGTCTGCTGGAAGAAGGAATTGGACTTCTGGCAGGACTCTGTGAAACAGCGATGGTCAAAGCACAGGTTAATGGGGTTTTGCAGAGTCTGGTATTGGGAGGCATCTTTGAAGGCGTTGGCAGCGTACTGAGCTTTCTGCCTATTATCGTTACGATGTTTTTCTTCCTGTCATTGCTTGAAGACAGCGGCTATATCGCAAGAGTCGCATTTGTGATGGATAAGATTCTGCGAAAGATCGGTCTTTCCGGCCGCAGTATTGTACCGCTGCTGATTGGGTTTGGCTGTACGGTACCCGCTGTTATGTCGACCAGAACACTTCCGAGTGAACGGGACCGGAAGATGACAATCCTGCTGACGCCGTTTATGAGCTGCACCGCAAAACTGCCGATTTATGCGTTCTTCGTAAGTGCATTCTTTCCAAAGCAGGGTGGTTTTATCATGACGGGCTTATATGTACTGGGAATTCTGCTTGCGATTCTGACAGCACTGCTGTTTAAGAAAACGCATTTCAAGGGAGAGGCGGTGCCATTTGTCATGGAGCTGCCAAATTACCGGATGCCAAGCCCTCGCAATGTCATGCAGCTGCTGTGGGAAAAGGCAAAGGATTTCCTGCACCGGGCATTCTCCGTCATCCTGATTGCGACGATCGTAGTCTGGTTCTTAAAGAGCTTTGATCTTCGCTTCAATCTGGTTGAAAACTCGCGTGACAGTATTCTTGCGCTGATTTCCAGTCTGTTTGTACCGCTGTTGAAACCGATTGGCCTTGGGGACTGGAGAATCGTTACATCTCTGGTTTCCGGATTCCTGGCGAAGGAAAGCCTGGTCTCTGTACTGGGGGTATTATTCGGGAAAGAAGGCGGAGTTACGGCTATGATCAGCAGTGTTTCCGCCGCAAGCTTGCTGGTATTCAGTCTGCTTTATACACCGTGCGTCGCTTCGATTGCCGCAATCAAGCGGGAACTTGGAAGTCTTACGGCTGTCTGGGTTGTTGTATTCCAGTGCGCCGTAGCCTGGGTCGCCGCGTTTGCGGTGCGTATAATTGGAACGATGCTGTTCTGAAAAAGAAAAACGAGATGCCTCAACGGACAGCTCGTTCTGCTTCCTTCAACAGCTCTTCACCATCTGCTACAAGTTCTGTAAACCGTTTCTGAATGATATCGCGCAGGATAGACATCTCCGCTGTCAGCCCGATACGTCCGGGAACGGTTTTTGTGAC
>JAFWJY010000078.1 GCA_017514525.1 Solobacterium sp.
CCTTCCTCTTTGTAAGAGGACGGGGACTTCTTCGGATTTACGTTGAAAAAAGCGGGGCGGCGTTGGCTGTCTCGCTTTGTCGTTATTCTGGTTTTCTTCCCTGCTTGAGCCAGAGATCATAATTAGATTTCGGCAATGGCTGACTGTAGAGGAAGCCCTGGATGCGATGGCAGCCAAGCTTCATGATGAAGTCGCGCTGTTCCTCGGTTTCCACGCCTTCCTGAATGACCTCAATCTTCAGTTCCTTTGCCAGCTGTATAATCATGCGAATGATGATCGCATCTTTTTCACCAAGCTCCTTGTTGATGAAGGAACGGTCCAGCTTGATCTCCGAAACCGGGAATTCCCGCAGAATGCTGAGGGAAGAGTAGCCGGTTCCAAAATCATCAATACTGGCTGCGATGCCATGTTCTTTCAGTTGTGTCAGAAAGGCGATCATCTGTTCTTTTTCAGCTTCATTGCTCGTCTCTGTGATCTCAATTACAATATCGTCCCTGGCAATCTGATAGCGATCCAGAATCGCCGCTACTTTCTGAAACAGTTCCGGATCCATCAGGTCATGCCGTGAGATATTCACGGACACCGGCACAACGTTCTCACCTGCCGCCTTCCAGTCGGCAATATCGTGGCAAACCAGTTCCAGCATAGAAAGATCCAGCACGGTGATCCGGGAGGACTGTTCCAGAATCGGAATAAACAGGCCTGGGGAAACCATGCGGTCTCCTTTAAACCAGCGTGTCAGTGCTTCCGCGCCGATCAGAGCTCCGGTTGCCGCATCAACTTTGGGCTGGTAGAACACGGTATATTCATGATTGACAAGTGCCTTCTCAAATCCCTGTTCAATTTCCTTTGCACGGCTGAGCCGGTCATTCAGTGCTTCATCCAGCAGCACGATCGTCTCCTTGCTGCGCTTGGCGAATCCCCCGGCCGCAGCCGGTCCGCTGATGATCTGTTCCGGCGGGGTAGCGCGCTCTATATGCATAAAGCCTGCGCAGGCTCGTATGCTGAGGGGAATCTGTTTCCCATACTGCATGCCATAGGTGTCTACCTGACGGATCCGCTTCTGAAACTGCAGACTGCGGTCTCCTTTTCGTATCAGTGCGATAAAGTTATCGCCGCCCAGGTGTCCAAGCAGTTCTTCCGGCTCCAGAAACGAACGGATGATTCCGGTGTACCGCTTCATGATTTCGTCGCCTTCCGTCTGTCCAAAATTCTTATTGATAAGACCATAACCGGTCAGATTGAAATAGTACGCATCATAGTCGGTAATCGTGCGGTCCCGGTATTTTTTACCCACTTCCTTCATATAGCCGACCGCATTGGGCAATCCCGTCAGCATCTGCATCATTCCCTGCCGTTCGGCTGTAAGGATCATATAATTCCGTTCCGCAACCATATTAATGAGCTCCAGTACCGCCTGGAGCGCCAGCCGCTGTTCGGGCTGGAACGGCTGATTGGGTCTGTGAAACGCGGTCAGCGTAACAGAGCCCGGCTTCATGATCGGATTCACCAGAACATATGGATCCTCTGCAGTAAACCCTTTTTCCGAGGTATAAAAGACTGTTTTTTCCTGAACGCCGGATGAATTGGCCGCGTCTGGAAGAATCTCCAGTTCTCCCGTCAGACGCCCGATGAACAGATCGTCCGCGAGAAATGCAATTGCGTCGGAGACGACTTCTTCATACTGCTTGTCTTTTCGATTCAGGATCCGAATAAATTCATAGAACTGCTGAAACTGCTGCTGGTTATTATTTGACATATGATTTCCTATTTTAGGCATCTGAATTATACCGTCAAACGATTCGAAACAGACGATAAAAGTAGAATTTCTCAAAAGTCATCCCACAAAAAAACGATCTTTTTAGATCGTTTCACTCTTTCGCGGCCTTTGTGGTCTTCTTTTTCGCTGCTGTCTTTGCTTTGGCAGCGTTCTTCTTTTCGAACTTCGCAACTTCTTTTTCGAAGTACGCCTTCGATTCTTCGTAGCTCATGCCAAGTGCGATCGCTATCTCGGAATAAAGCAGCTTTTCTGCCTTCTCAAGATATTCTGCATCGATGCTGGCAAGCTTCTTATGGCTTTTAAGACGTTCATCATTGCGCAGATAGGACGTTTTGATAATACATACGAGATCTTCGAGGGAATCACCCTTCATCAGGGTCGCATACTGGCTTTTCATATTAGCCGGTTTGGACTCAAGCGTTTCAATATCCGGGGCATTTTTGATGAGGTCGGTAATCTGTTCCTTTGTGACTAAGTCTCTCAGATGGCCTGCTTTGTTGGAAACAGGCACCTGCATGGTGACCGAACGATCCGTACTGTCATACGGAACGAGTACATAGCACATTTCACCTGTAAAATCACTTTTCTTCTTCGCAACTACTTTGCAAACATCACGGCGGTATACAACAACATCATTAATCTTGTACATGTACTCACCTCTTTCTTCATCCATATTTTATCACATAAAACCGGATTTCTGAGGTACGTTTCCACCGTTTTTTCCGTTTATATAAGCCTTTTTTATGCGTCGGGACTGCCTATACAATCTGCAGCAGATACAGCTTCAAGTACTCTGTCTCCGGCACGGAAATCAGTACCGGATGATCTTTTGCGGCATGCCGTTCTTCAATGATTCGGATCGATACTCCGGCGTCCATTGCCGCGTCTTTCAACATGTTTCGAAATTCCTGATTTGGCATGAAATGACTGCAGGAAGCTGTTGCGAGATAATCCCCTCGTTTTAACAGACGCATTGCCGAGGCATTCAGCCGGCGGTAACCGGCTCTTGCGCTGGCAAAGGTTTTGCGGCTTTTGGTAAATGCCGGAGGGTCCAGAATAATGAAGTCATAGGTATGAGGCTTTGTGCGAAGCTCCTCCAGCAGATCAAATACATCCGCACAGACAAAATCCATCACTCCGTCCAGCTGATTGCGGACCGCGTTCTGTTCTGCCTGTTTCAGCGCAAATTCCGAAATATCTGCCGCTGTTACATGCACAGCGCCCGCTTTTGCGGCATTGAGCGCAAAGCTGCCGGTATGTGTGCAGCAATCCAGCACCGTTCTGCCGTTTGCGATCGGCCAGATTGCCCTGCGGTTGTACTTCTGATCCAGAAAGAAGCCGGTCTTCTGGCCGTTTTCCACATCCACTTCATACTGGATGCTGTTTTCCGTAATGATCACGACTGGAGAATCCGGTATCGGCTTTCCGATATCCGCCCATCCTTTATACAGCTCCAGGCCTTCCTTCCGACGGAGGGCTTCCTCATTGCGTTCAAATATGCCGCGGACCGCAACCCCTTTTTCTGCCAGAACCTCTGTCAGTGCCCGGTAGATGATTTCCTTTTTCTGTTCCATGCCATAGGAAAGCACTTCGCTGACCAGCAGATCTTCGTATTTATCGACGGTCAACCCGCATAAGCCATCCGCTTCGCCATGTATTAACCGGCAGGAACTGACATCCTCCGGCATCACATCATAGCGATACTGCACCGCATAACGAACCCGGCGCTCAAAAAACGCGTCATTAAATGTCTCATTGGCGTTATGATCCAGGATGCGGATCCGGATCCTGGAACAGGCACTGTAAAACCCGGTGCCAAGATAGCTTCCCTTTTCCGAGAAGACGTCGATCAGGCTGCCGTTTTCAATGGACTCACTCTGTTCTGTGATTTCATCCTCATAAACCCAGGGATGACCCTTCTTCAGTGTCACTTCCTGCTTTTTTGTTACCCTTGCCCAGGGAAATGTACGTTTCTGTTTCATAGTAATTTTTTACGCTGAAATCGTACCATGTTCAGATGCGGCAGAAAAGACAGAGAAATCTGTTTTTCCATATATAACTTGTTATAATAGGCGAGGACTAAACATATATGGTATTCAGCAGCCTGACATTTCTGTTTGCTTATCTGCCGATCGTGCTTACGATCTATTTTCTTGTGCCGATCCGCTGGCGGAATCTGGTGCTGCTGCTCGTAAGTCTGTTTTTCTACGGCTGGGGCGAACCGGTCTATGTGCTGGTCATGATTGCCTCAATCATCATCAACTGGCTGTTTGGAAAAGCCATTTCTGCCACACGGGACACTGCCCGGGAGAAGTCCAAACGCTATCTCATCCTGTGCATGGTATTCAATCTCGCGCTGCTGATTTTCTTCAAGTACTTTGACTTCCTTGCGGAAAACCTGCGGGCGCTTGGAATTACAGCACTGCGGCCGCTGCACTTAGGACTTCCGATCGGCATTTCGTTTTATACCTTTCAGACCATGTCCTACCCGATCGATCTCTATCGGCATGACACCGATCCTCAGAAGAGTCTGATTTCCTTCGGGGCCTATGTATGCATGTTTCCGCAGCTGATCGCCGGTCCGATTGTCCGTTATACGGACATTGCCAAGCAGCTGAATGAGCGAACCATCACAACAGACGGGTTCTACAAAGGCATCCAGCGCTTCATGGTCGGTCTGTCCAAGAAAGTGCTGCTGGCAAACAGCGCCGGTCAGGTCTATGAAAACATCGCCGCATTATCCGCTTCCCAGCAGTCTGCAGCAACTGCCTGGATCGGTGCGATCTGCTATACCTTTCAGATCTACTATGACTTCAGCGGTTATTCCGATATGGCCATCGGCATGGGTAAAATGCTCGGCTTTGATTTTCTGGAAAACTTCAATTATCCCTACATTTCAAAATCCATCACGGAATTCTGGCGCAGATGGCACATGTCTCTGTCGTTCTGGTTCCGGGATTATGTCTATATTCCCCTTGGCGGCAATCGCCGGGGCTTCCGGCGTCAGATCATCAACATCATGATTGTCTGGCTGCTCACCGGCTTCTGGCATGGCGCTTCCTGGAATTTTGTGCTCTGGGGCGTCTTCTATGGAATCGTGCTGATCCTTGAAAAACTCTTCCTGCTGAAATGGCTGGAAAAAATGCCGGACTGGGTCTGTCATATCTACACCATGGTACTGGTCATTCTCAACTGGATGATCTTTGCAAATACAGACATTGCAAGAG
>JAFWJY010000079.1 GCA_017514525.1 Solobacterium sp.
TCACAGCCCTGATCATTGTTCTGATTTCAAGAATCAACACAGCTTACTACGCAGTCGTCATCGCTACGATCATTGCCATCTTCTTCGGCAAGCTCGTATTCGGCGGCTTCGGCCAGAATATCTTCAACCCGGCTGCCTTTGGTGCCGCAATCATCATGGGCAACTTCGCAGGCAGCTACAACATGGACTTTGCGACAGGTGCTACACCGACACAGTGCGCCAAAGCATTCGGCTGGATGATTCCAACCGATCAGTTTGATTTCTTCATGAGCGGTGTCGGCACGCTTGGAAAGATGTTCCTGGGCCAGTACACCAGTACGATTGGCAGCACCTGTGCACTGCTGATCCTGTTATGCGGTGCATATCTCATCTGGAGAAAAGATATTGACTGGCAGACACCGGTCTTCTATATCGGTACGGTATTTGTAGAAGCACTGGTCATTGGCCTCATGCATGGGGCTGGCTTAGAGTATGCACTGTTCTCCGTCTTGGCTGGCGGTGTAATCTTCGGTGGCGTATTCATGACAACCGACCCGGTAACCACTCCGGTATCATTGCCGGGACGTGTGCTTTGGGCAATTGGCTGTGCATCTTTGACACTGATCATCCGTGACAAGTCCAACCTGTCCGATGGTGTTCTGTTTGCGATCCTGCTCATGAACATGCTGACTCCGGCAATTGATAAACTCTTCGACGGCAACCAGATCAAGGATGCGGCGAAGTTCCAGCGCAATGTGCTGATCGGCGGCATCTGCTGTGTAGCACTGACACTGCTTGTAGGCACAAGCGTGAAGTCCGAAGCAGAACTGAAGGCGGCGGAAGGAAATGAAAGCTCTGCTGCAGCACCGGCTGCGGAAGCAGGCGCTTCTGCAGGTGATGCTTCCTTTGGTGAAGCACTTCCGATGTCCTATAACTTCAACGCCAATAAGGCAAGCTGCCAGCTGGATGGCCAGGAAGGCGACAAGATCCGTTATTCCTGTGAAGCCAAGGGCTTTGGTTTAGTAACCAACGCGGATGGCGATTACTCCATGAACAAGGCAATGGTTGTTGTAGATGCGGCAACCGGCAAAGTCTCCAGCATCAGCATCGTCGAATTCGGTGATACGGCAGGTGTTGGCGACAAGGCCACTGCAGATAATGCACTGGCACAGTTTGAAGGCAAGGGTCTCGATGACGAAGTCAATCTCGTAACCGGCGCAACCTTTACCACACGCTCCATCGCAGCGATGGCGCAGGCGGCACTGAAAGTTTCCGGTGATGCGGAACCTTCAACTGCTGCAGCACCGGCTGCGGAAGCTGCTGCTCCTGCGGGTGATGTTTCCCTCGGTGAGGCATTACCGATGTCCTATAACTTCAATGCCAACAAGGCAGTCTGTAAATTGGATGGCCAGGAAGGCGATACGATTCGTTATTCCTGCGAAGCGAAAGGCTTTGGCTTAGTAACCAACGCCGATGGTGATTACTCCATGAACAAGGCGATGGTGGTTGTGGATGGCGGCAAGGTTTCCAGCATCAGCCTCATCGAATTCGGTGATACAGCTGGTGTCGGTGATGCCGCTACAACGGATGCTGCACTGGCACAGTTTGCTGGAAAAGGTCTCGATGACGAGGTCAATCTCGTAACCGGTGCAACCTTTACCACACGTTCCATCGCAGCTATGGCACAGGCAGCACTGAAAGCTGCTGCAGAAGGAGGGAACTGATATGAACAGAGAAGGCACACTGTATAAAGTTGTTCTGCTCGGAGTTCTCTGCGCAGTCTGCGGCTTACTGCTGGCAGGTGTTAACGCTATTACCGAACCGATCATCTCGGAAGCCGCAATTGCCAATGAAAAGGCAAACCTCGAAAAGATTTACCCGGGTGCTACCTTTGCGGCAGTTGATTACAGTGATGATACCGGCCTGGTTACTGGCGCATACAGTGCAGAAGGCAAGGGTATGATCTATAAGATCCATACGGTTGGCTACAACGCTGACGGCTTTGACTTCCTGCTCGCATTTAACGAAGACGGTTCTGTCGGCGGCTTCCAGGTACTGGAAGAGAACGAAACAGCCGGATTCGGTAAGCGCTGCTTCGAAGACGATTATGTTTCTCAGATCAACGCACTCACAAGTTCCGATACAGCACCGCTGCTGTCCGGGGCGACATTGACATCGACCGGTATCCAGAAGGGCTTTAATGCCGCTAAGGCGCTCTTCGAGGCCAGATAACAGGAGGCAGTTATGAGTGAATCGAATGAAAAGAAACGTGGTTTCTGGTCAGAGATGATTTATAACAATCCGGTATTCGGATTGTATCTCGGAATCTGCTCAACTCTGGCTATTACTACTACGCTCAACAACGCAATCGGTATGGGTATTGCCGTAATCTTCGTTCTTACGATTTCCAATATCGTCATCTCTCTGATTGCGCCGCTGACACCGGATGAAATTCACATTCCGGTATACATCGTTGTCATCGCAACCTTAGTTACCGTTGTCGGCATGTTAATGCAGGCTTTCACACCGGAACTGTACAGCACGCTTGGAACCTTTATCGATCTGATCGTTGTTAACTGTATTATTCTCGGTCGTGCAGAAGCCTATGCATGTTCCCACAACGTTGCTGAGTCCGCAAGAGACGGTCTGATGATGGGACTCTCCTATACGTTCTCATTACTGGCTATGAGCCTGATCCGTCAGATCCTTGGATCCGGTGTTCTGGAACTCTCCAACCCGATGACAAACCAGGTGCTGTTCTCCCTGCGTCTGATTCCTTCCGGATTTGAAATCCCGGTATTCACGACACAGACTGGCGCATTCTTAACCTTCGCAGTACTTGCGGCAGGTGTAGCAGCCATCAAGAACAGTGATGAAAAGAAGGCTGCAGCTGCAGCGAAGGCAAAAGCAGATGCTGCCAAGGCAGCCGCAAAAGCTGCCGCCGCATCCGCAGCTAAGGCAAAGGAGGCCGCATAAGTTATGAATCTGCTTACATTATTTCTGTCGGCACTTCTGATTAACAATGTTATTCTTTCCAAGTTTATCGGTATGTGTCCGTTCCTTGGAGTTTCCACAAAGCTCAGTTCTGCCATTGGCATGGGTCTTGCGGTTATCTTCGTAATCTTTGGAGCTTCCTGTCTTTCCTGGGCACTGTACTACTACGTACTGGTACCGCTTGGACTGGAATACATGAAGCTGATCTGCTTCATCCTGCTGATTGCGGCGTTTGTTCAGTTCGTAGAGATGTTTGTCAAAAAGAACTCTCCGTCGCTGTACAAATCCCTTGGCATTTATCTTCCACTGATCACAACCAACTGTGCTGTTCTCTATGTAGCACTGGATAATATTACACAGGGTTACAACTTTATCGAAACAGTCGTTAACTCCATCGCTGTGCCGGCTGGCTTCATGCTGGTACTGCTGATCTTCGCTACGATCCGCGAGCGCCTTGCGTCCGCAGATGTGCCGGATGCCTGGAAAGGCAACCCGATTGCATTTGTTGTGGCAGCTATCATGGCTATCGCATTCTCCGCATTTGCGGGTCTTGTATAATGCGCGTACTGTTTGGAATATTGATTGCGGCGGCGCTGCTGGGCGTGAATGCCTGGCTGTATATCGCCAATAAGAACACGCCGGTTCCGGAAGGGTGTGAAAACCTGAAGCCGGACTGCAGTGGGTGCGGAATCACAGACTGTGCAATCCGCAAAAAAGAGGAGGAATAAACATGCTCAAGGCAATGCTTATGATGCTGGTACTTGGCGGACTGGTTGGTCTGGTGCTTGGATTTGCGTCAAAGAAATTCCATGTTGAACCGGATCACAGAGAAGAAGAGCTGCTTGCATTACTGCCGGGTTACAACTGCGGCGGCTGCGGCTATCCAGGCTGTTCCGGCATGGCAGCTGCGCTGGCAGATGGATCTGGTGATATTGCCAAATGCAAGCCATCCAAACCGGAGGCTAAAGAAGCAGTGAAGCAGTATCTGTTGGATCATCCAAAAGAAGCATAAAAGAATAAAGCCGGTCAATTGCGATCGGCTTTTTCAGTCCCAGAAGGGAGTAAGTTCCAGAGAGCCATCCATGCCATTAACTGTCAGGTAATGGTAAATGACAAGTTCTCCATCGGTTTCGTCATAACAGAATCCGGTATTTGGAATCGTCTCTGATAAATCGGCTGATACAACAAGAGCCTGTTCTGGCGTAAAGGTCTCCAGATAATACAGTTCTGTGGTCAGATAGCCGGGTTCTTTTCCTGGTCCGGCATCCATAACATCAATGGCGAGAATGCGGAAATTCAACAACGGCTGATCGGTTTCCAGTACAAATGTCTGGGCATGATCGGAATCACTCAGGCGTACTTCTTCGTAATCGCCAAGTTTTTCTTTGACATCATTAAACCAATAGGCCCGTACCGCATCTTTTTCATCCCGCAAAGGAGACGGTGTAGGCTCCGGCTCTGCAGAAGCGGTGGATATCGCTGGTACATCCGGCTTACGGCAGGAGGTAAGAGATGCTGTCGCGATAATAACGCATGTCAGTTTCAGGATTGTCTGTTTCATGGATCTGTTCCTGCCTTCAGTGTACATTGCGGACACAAAAAAACAATTATAAAATTGTGAACATAGGAGATTTCAGATGATGGAAAAAATCAGGATGACAACACCGTTAGTAGAAATTGACGGGGATGAGATGACAAGAATTCTATGGGCAATGATCAAGGATGAATTACTGAATCCGTTCATTGACCTGAATACGGAATACTATGACCTTGGTCTGAAATACCGGGATGAAACAGATGATCAGGTAACGATTGATGCGGCCAATGCGATTAAAAAGTATGGCGTTGGCGTCAAATGTGCAACGATTACACCGAATGCGGCACGCATGGAGGAGTATAACCTCAAACAGATGTACAAGAGTCCGAATGGCACATTGCGCGCCATTCTGGATGGTACGGTATTCCGTACGCCAATTCTCGCCAAAGGAATTGAACCGGTTGTTTCTCGTTGGGAAAAACCAATCACCATTGCCCGTCACGCGTATGGCGATGTATATAAAAATACGGAATATCGGGTCGAAGGCAAGGGAACCGCGAAACTTGTATTTGAGGCGGAAAACGGCACTGTCAGTGAACAGACAATCTTCAAGTTTGAAGGGCCGGGGGTTCTGCAGGGAATGTATAACCTTGATTCCTCCATTGAAAGCTTTGCGAGAAGCTGCTTC
This sequence comes from Solobacterium sp., assembly GCA_017514525.1. Taxonomy (GTDB): domain Bacteria; phylum Bacillota_I; class Bacilli_A; order Erysipelotrichales; family Erysipelotrichaceae; genus Bulleidia. The sequence continues at coordinate 5,199 of JAFWJY010000079.1, forward strand.
CAGTATGCTCTGAGTGTCAATGAGGATCTGTGGTTTGCGTCTAAAGATACGATCTCCAAGATCTATGATGGAAACTTCAAAGAAGTCTTCCAGCGGATTTATGATACGGAGTTTAAAGAGAAATTCGAACAGGCAGGCATTACCTACTTCTACACTCTGATTGATGATGCGGTTGCCCGCATCATGAAATCCAAGGGTGGTATTGTCTGGGCATGTAAGAACTATGACGGAGATGTGTTCTCCGACATGTTAAGCAGTGCCTTCGGCTCGCTCGCGATGATGACGTCTGTACTGGTGTCACCGGATGGCTATTATGAGTATGAAGCAGCACATGGAACCGTACAGCGTCATTACTACAAGCACCTTGCCGGTGAAGAAACCAGCACCAATTCAGTTGCGACAATTTTTGCCTGGAGCGGCGCGCTGCGCAAGCGCGGTGAACTGGATCATAATCAGGCACTGGTAACATTTGCGGATAAGCTGGAACAGGCGACCATCGCAACAATTGAAAGTGGAATTATGACAGGGGATCTGACCCTGATTACCACATTGCCAAATCCTAAGAAAGTGAACAGCCTGGAATTCATTCAGGCAATTCGCAAGACACTGGAATCCATTCTGTAAAACATTTCCTTCGGGAGATGTTTTTTTGAGGGGATTTTTTAATTGACGACTAATAGTATTACAGGAGGCTCCTGTAATGAAAAAAGAAATCATTTTGAAAAGTATTTTGGTTCTTGTGCTGAGTGGTATTCTGGTACTCGTATTCTGTGCTGCCGCAAATCTGCGCGCGGAGCAGATTCTGAATCTGCAAACAACGTGTATTGCCGCAAGGGATATTCCGCCCCGAACAAAAGTAAAGCCAGAGGATATCCTGGAGGTACAGATTCCAATGGAATACCTGCAGGATCA
>JAFWJY010000080.1 GCA_017514525.1 Solobacterium sp.
ATTTCTTCAACTTTTTTTGAAATCTGATACACACCTGTCACACTTTCTTTATATACATTGTTTTTCATGGATTCAATGAACTGATAATTCAATCACTCTGATCAAAAAAAGCTATACGTCCGCTCAGGGACATATAGCTCAATGCGTTATTTCCTATACAAAACCTATGGTTTACACCAAAGAATGCAGATGAATCATTCTGGATTATGATCGATCGCATCTGGAATGACATTCCGCTCAACTTCATCGATCGTATCCTTGAATTCCTTTGGAAGAATGACTGATAGCTCATTTGCGGAAGGACGATACGTAATCATCATCTGCTGGCCGTGATAGTTCAAGACAGCAGTCACACCGGATAAGGCGGCATCCTTATAGGTTTCAACGAATGCTTCCTTCTGTGGAATAATAGGAAGCTCTGTAACAGCACCGCTCCAGTCGTGTGTGTTATCGGACGGAGCTGTTAAAAGAATACCATTCGGAGTAATATCATCATCATTCAGAATATCAATGATGTACCCAAGCATTTCCTCTTTTGAAAGATTGGTATCCGTGTACGTATATGTAACACAATTCATCGCTTCGCGAGTCAGTCTCTCCATATTTTTATGATCTCCTCTGCCTATATATTTCTTTCAGAATAGTACGAAATCGGTAATTTCGCAATCAGTCCTCCGTAATATGGCGCATCGGCAGATCACCCCACAGGTTCTCCAGCTTATACATCTGCCGTGCTTCCTCGGTGAAAATATGTACAATCAGATCATTGAGATCCACCAGAATCCAGGTGCTTCCATCCGCACCTTCTCTCGTGCGTACAGAATAACCATGTTTTTCCGCTTCCTGAATTACTTCTTCCGCAAGGGACGCGCAGTGACGCGGATTCTTTGCGGTAACGATCACAAACTGATCCGTAAAGGGATTTACTTCTCCCATTTCAATAACAGTAATATCCTGTGCCAGTTTTTCCTTCAGCTTATTAACAGTCAGTTCAAGCAGTTCTGTCATTCGCCTCTCCTTTCGCGGTAGTCTTCCGCTTCTTTCATTACCAGTTCAAACGCAGCCTTCAGATCCTCTTTTGCCAGTGCTGTTTCTTTCCTGGTGTCATAGCCGCGTGTCGGCTCAATCTTGTCTGCGATGTAAAGAATATAGTCCAGATCGTTATGTCCATCTCCCAGTGTATGCGTTCGTATCGCATGCAGAATCGCTTTATCCTGAATGCCCATAACGGTTTTCAGAAATACCGGAGCAGTTAAGCTGTGATAAATCTTTGGATTCAGAGACACCTTATCCGGTTCATATACCTGCAGGAAAGCCCTGCCTGCTTCATCACTCCACGCCTTGGTAATATCATGCAGGATACCAGCCTTCCAGGCCTGTTCCGCATCCAGATGATGCGCACTGGCCAGTTCTCTGCACACCTGCGCAACAGAACGGGAATGTGCTGCCCGACCTGGCTTGCATAAGGCATTAACACTTTCAACAAAATAAACACCGCTTTCCGCCAACAGTTTGCGAATACCGCGGGCAGCTTTATCATAGCGCCCCTGTCGCACGATCTTCTCACTGCTCAGCAATTCCTCCGGAAGCACCAGCAGCTGCGGTTCTCGAACTGTGCCATGCAGGGACAGATGGCGGTAAGGCGCAATCGCCCGTTTTACCATTTCCTGCCGCTGCGCCAGCGAAGCAATTCCTTCTCCATTCGGTTTAACAATCACAGAATCCGCATGGAGTTCGTTTCGCCTGCGCAGGATCCAGCGCAGTTCCTGTTCTGTGATCGGATCAAACGGAGCGACAACGATCCACTCACTCATGGAAGGATGATGACCGGTTCTTCTGCTGGCCGGTAGAGAACGATCGTATGGCCTATAATCTGAACCACTTCGCTCTCAGTATTCATCGCAAGATCAAACGCCAGTTCCTTCACATCAACCGGACAGGTCTTCAGGACCCGGATCTTAATCAGTTCATGGGAAGGAAAAGCCTGCGCAACCGTACGGATCAGGTTGTCACTCAATGCCTCTTTTCCAATCTGAAACAATGCCGTTTCAGTTGCTGCGAGGCTTCGTAAATAACGTTTCTGTTTTCCTGTAAGCATTAAAGCATCGCCTTTCTGAATGTAACATTCACTTGTTTAGGGCTGTGTACAGTAATCGCAGTTATCTCTTTACTGACGGAGCACCAGCCCAGTCCATCAATCACAATATCCGTCTTCTCCCCTTTGGGATGATAGCTAAGCCGGCGGAAGTCCTGTTTCACCGGCGTTGGCACCAGCAGTTTTCCATACTGTTTCTGCCAGAGTGCATCCGCACCTGCCAGCCGGGAGCGATGCAGATACAGCCGGTCACTGAGATACCAGGTAACCGTCCCCTTTGCGGAACATTCCACATCCACTCTTACAAGCCCGCCCACAGCATAAGACTGATCTTCGTGAATCTGATATACCGTCGGTTTGACAGTCTTTGCCGGGATCAGTGTTTTGAGCTCCGTTTCCGGTACAGCCATCAGCATCGAGTTCTGTAGTTCAATACCCGGCGTATCGATGTATGTAATGCCGTCGATCTCCAGTCGGTTGAAATCCAGTGTCGTGCCAGGATAACGGGAGCTGGTCAGCGTAGCTGTCCCGCTCAGCGCATTCAACAAGGTGCTCTTGCCGGAGTTTGCCTTTCCCATGACAATCACACTGCGCCCTTTTGCGTGCCGGGAAATCACTTCTTTGAGCTCTTCTACGCCAAGCATCGTCCGTCCCGACAGCAGCACCAGTTCTTTAATCTGGATGCCGTATTCCTTCAGTCTGCCAAAGACAAACTGTGCAATCTTGTCATGCGATACCGTATCCGGCAAAAGATCCCGCTTCGTGCAGGCAAGGATCACATCCCGTTCTTTGATCTTGCGGGCAAGTCCGGCAATCATGCCGGCTTCAAAATCGAAGAGATCCGCCACGTAAAGAATCATGCCGTCCATGTCCGCAATCCCATTCAGAACCGCATCCGGATCGATGCCGGTCTTCATGGAAATCGTCAGATCATCGTAATGGATCAGCCGGAAACAGCGCTGACAGTAGCTGCTGTCTTCTTTCGGCGTATAACCGATGCGTGTCTTGTCTTCACTCTGCAGGATTGCCCCGCAGCCGCTGCACCGGCGCATTATCCGTTCTCCTCCTCATCAAACAGAGAAAGAGTTTCCACATCGTCATGCGCTTCCTCATCCATTCCTTCCGGAATGTCGATAATGCGGCACTCTTCAATATGTTTTTTCAGATACCAGCCCGGTTTAAGCACTAATGGCTGGCTGAATGTATTACCTACCGACTTCAGCGGAACTTCGGCTGCGCGCAGCAGCTGCTGTTCCGGATCGTAGAATTCCAGCGTATCCGCTGTAGAGATCCGCTGCACGGACTGCAGAACGCTCGGGTTGGATTTGATCCGCTTGCAGATGAGGTTGCCCTTGGCCGGACGGTTGTTTTCAGGTATTTCTTCCAGCTTAACACGCTTCATAAGACCGGCAGTTGTCGTAAACAGAACGGTCTGATCTTCAGCCGAAATCGCACAGGCACCGGCTGCGCCGTCGCCCTTGCCATAGTTCTGCATTTTGACACCGCGTGTCTTGATGCCCATGGTCGGGATCTGGTCAATCGGATACCGGTTGGCAAAGCCATCCCTGCTGACGACAAGTACTTCATCGCCATCATAGACCAGGAAAGCAGTCAGCAGTTCATCATCCTTCTTCATGGACATTGCCGGCAGCACCTTGTTGTTGCGCTGGGCGATAAAATCCTTCACACGGGATTTCTTGATCTGACCGCTGGATGATACTGTAATGATCCATGCCCAGGTTTCAAAGTTCTTGACCAGGATCGCACTGCGAATCTTATCATCTCCGTTGATCCGGATATTTTTGTTCAGATGGGAGCCGATTTCCTTCCACTTCCCTTCTTCTGCCTGCCATACCGGAAGATAGGCATAGTTGCCCTTCGAGGTAAACAGCAGAAGCGTGTCGAGCGTGTCGCATTCGATTGAACCGATCAGCTCATCGCCTGCCTTAAGGCCGGTGAGGGTTCCCTCGCTTGCCTGATAGGAGCGCATGCTGACTTTCTTGACATAACCGTCACGGCTTACCGTAGCGACTACACGCTCGTTGGCCACCATGCTGGTTTTATCAATGACGATCTCCGCAACTTCCTGTTCGATGCGGGTGCGGCGTTCATCGCCGTATTCTTCCTTCACTGCCTTGAGTTCCTTGGCAATGACATGCTTCATGACATTTGGATTATCAAGAATTGCCTGTGTCTCTTCGATCCGGTTGGCGAGATCCGCAAACTCGGAGCGCAGCTGCGTGATATCGGTATTGGTCAAACGATACAGACGCAGAGTAACAATTGCCTCTGCCTGAACATCATCAAACCCAAAGCGTTCCATCAGGTTATGCTTCGCATCGCCCTTATCCTTGGATTTGCGGATCACCGCAATCACTTCATCCAGGATGGATACAGCTTTCATGAGACCTTCGATCACATGGCAGCGGGCCTCCATGCGGGCAAGTTCATAGCGGGAGCGGCGTGCCACCACTTCCTTGCGGAAGTCGATAAACGCATCAAGAAGACCAAGCAGTCCGACCTGTACCGGACGCTTGTTGATAATTGTTACGTTGTTGTAGTTGTAGTAAATCTGCAGATCTGTATTTTTAAAGAAATAATTCAGAATCATCTGCGCGTCGCTGTCCTTGCGGATATCAACGACGATCCGCAGACCTTTCCGGTCGGATTCATCACGAACATCCAGAATGCCGTCGATTTCCTTGCCCAGACGGATCTCATCCATCTGTTTGACCAGATTGGACTTGATGACTTCATACGGCACTTCAGTCACGACAATCTGATTGCAGGTACGGCCCTCCAGGATTTCGGTCTTTCCGCGGACTACGATCCTGCCGTGTCCGGTTTCAAACGCCTGCTTAATGCCTTCCGCACCC
>JAFWJY010000081.1 GCA_017514525.1 Solobacterium sp.
CCGCATGCATCGACAGTTATACCTGATTTGGAGCGCAGTACATTTCAATGCGATTTGAATGACGAAGTGTTGAAAATGACAGATCATTACTGTGATGAACTGTTCTGCTCCGGTTACACATCGATAGTGTTTCCTGTTAGCCGACTTATCTGCGATCCGGAACGATTTCGTGATGATGAGCAGGAATCCATGTCTGCCGTTGGCATGGGTGCAGTTTACACTCGTACTCATAACGGCAGCATTCTGAAAACAGTTGATAATGATATCCGAGAACGTATTCTGCAGACCTACTATGATCCGCATCATGAAGCATTGACGAATGCTGTACAGAGAGCCCTTGATAAATACAATCAATGCCTGATTGTAGACGGACATTCTTTCCCTGCAGCGCCGCTGCCGTATGAGTTGTACCAGGATGACTGGCGTCCCGACTTTTGCATTGGTACGGATCCATATCATACCCCTGACGAGCTCGTCATGACAGCGATCAGCTTTTTGAACAACCGTGGTTATTCAACTGCCATCAATGCCCCATTCACGGGCACTCTTGTTCCGATGCGATTCTACCAGAAGAACAAAAGGGTCAGTTCCATCATGATAGAGATCAACCGTGGTCTTTACATGAATGAAGATGGCAGCAGAAAAGGTAGATTCTCAGGTGTTCATGCGGATGTGCAAGCGTTACTGAATGCTTTTTCAAAAGTTCTTGGGTGAAATCGCTTTCTGTCCGTTTTATTGGATAGGTCGTATGTTCTAATATGAAGGAAAAGAACACTTTATCAGCCCAAAATCACTTTCAGAGGAGGTTTCAAATGCGGTACTACATTGTTACAGCGAAATGCGGACACGTTGGAAAAGGTTGGTTCATTCCTATCGACTTCGCGATCAAAGCAAGATCGGCTTCCGAAGCAGCCTCTGTGACAAGGACAATGCCGAGAGTCAAGCATCACCACAAGGATGCGATCCTCTCCGTGGAAGAAGTCGATTACTATGACTACGAAGATCGCAGTTACATCAACAGCTTTGATCCTTATCTGCAGTGCAAAAGCAAGAAGGACCAAATGCAAGAGTTCGATGCAATTATTTGCAGAATTCGTGAGGAGGACAGTGACGGAATCGGAATCAAGGAAGAACGCTCGGTAAAGCCGGTGTACGATGGAAAGAAGCGGATCCGAAACGTCCGGCAGTACGCAAGAGAACAGGCATCTGTGTATGCGATGCTGGAAGCAATATGAGTTTTGAGGAGGTAAGAAAGATGTTTGGTATTGATGATCTCTTTGATTTGAACGGTGACGGCAAACTTGACGGCGTAGAAATGGCTTTCGCGTATAGTGTGATCTTTGGCAGCGAAGAAGAACAGGAACCGGATTCCTGGGACTTTGATGAAAACAACGATGATTGGGAGGAATAACAGATGCGGATTATGGGATTTGGAAGAGAAGACAGAAGCGATACTCAGAACATGGTGGTCCCTCAGGTGGAAGAGCCGAAAGAGCCGGTTCCCTCTCTGGTTCGGATTCATTTCGACGGCGTTGATCGTGAACTGACCTATTACAACGACCGTTTTGATTTAAGCAACGGTGACCGTGTGTTTGTCAGCGGCAAGCTGGAAGGCAAAGCTGGGTTTATTACATCGGTTACGACAAAGTTCAAGATCCGCTTGTCCGACTATGAGCGAGTGATCGCTCTTGCACAGACGCCGATCCATGGCACTTATAAGCCGGTTGCGGATAAAATGCTGAGCTATGACAGCAACGCACTGTCTCCGGAAGCTTTTCGCA
>JAFWJY010000082.1 GCA_017514525.1 Solobacterium sp.
CATGGAGCGGTATCGTTAATGAAGCTGGCGGGAGTGGACTATATCTCCTTTGGCAGTGAATGTGCGAATCTTGAGAATCTGCAGGAAATCGCAGATACCTCCGTGAATCCGGATCATTTACACGTATCCATGGAAACAGGCATGAGTTTTCCAAAAGCCTACAGTCTGCTTACAACTGCCATGCGGCCAAATGACATCCTTGCGGTATCCTACCTCAAGGAAATCGCAGGCACTGACATCAAGCCGGTTCTGATTCCCCGCACGAGTGATTACAGCGATGACACCATGCAGGAGGTCAGCAGTGCGCTGGCCATTCGTACCGCTTTAAAGGAACATCGTTCCGTTGCGGGACAGACGCCAATGTCAGAACTCATGGAGGAAGACATCCCGTGGATGGAACAGTATTACCCCTACCTGCGCACTTTCCTGTTATTGAGTAACGCAAGTGAATTAAACCGATACCAGATGTTTTCAGAAGGCATTGAGAATCATCTGCGCCAGCAGGCAAAGAACTGTTCCACCTGGCAGGAGTTTCTGCGTGCCAGCGTGAATTACCGCTATACGGCATCGCGTATTCGCAGAACCTGTCTGCAGGCAATGATCCAGCTGACAAAAGAAGAAGTAAAGCGGCTTGGGGAGCCGGAATGTCTGCAGGTATTGGCCTTTAATGATACTGGCAAGCAATGGCTTCATGATATGCGCAAAAAGGAAGTGCGCATTGCCAGCCGGTTCGCCCGGATGGATTTTCACTGGCGCGAGCTGGAATACCGCAGCGGGCTTCTGTATACCTCTGTCATGGATGAAAAAAAGCGCCGGGAAGTCCTTGAGCGGGAAATCTGCGGCGCTGTATATGTAAAACAGAATTAAGCAGAACGGCCAAGCTTTTCCAGATCTTCTTTGATCTTGGTTGTGGAAATACCGGCAGTGCGCGGAAGGTAAACGACCTCACAGAGTTCTTTGAGCTCATCAAACTTGCCTTCCCAGTCATCACCCATTACGAAGGTATCGACATGGTAATTGACGATATCTTCTTTTTTCTGTTCCCATGTAGTTTCCGGAATGACCAGATCCACGTAGCGGATTGCCTCCAGCATGGCTTTGCGTTCTTCATACGGGTGATAGGCCTGCTTGCCCTTCCCTGCATTAAACTCATCAGTTGAAAGTGCGACAATCAGGTAATCTCCCATTGCCTTGGCTCGCTGCAGTAAACGGATGTGGCCCCAGTGAAGCAGATCATAGGTGCCGTAAGTAATCACTCGCTTCATTTTCTTTCCCTTCCTTTCAAAAAAGACAGGGAACCCCTGTCTTTTTCAGTTATGCCTCAAGCGTAACGTTGGTATAAACCTTGTTTACATCATCTGCGTCATTCAGCATGGACATGAGCTTGTTGTAAGCTTCCACATCCTCCGGATCCGTCAGTGTGACGTATTCATTCGGCAGCATCGTAACTTCACAGGTTTCAAACTCAACACCCGGAATCAGTTTTTCAATCGCATCCTGTGCCTTGGCAAAATCCGCAAATGCGGTCTTCACCATCATGACACCGTCTTCTACAGACAGATCCGATACATCAACTTCCGCTTCCATCATGGCATCAAGCATTCCCTCTTCATCCTCATACGGGAAATAGAAGAGTCCGCACTGCTCATAATTGAAGGAAACGGCACCGGCATTGGCAAGCTTGGCGCCTTTGCACTTATTGAATACCGTTTTAACTTCTGTGTAAGCGCGGTTGGTGTTGTCTGTCAGACAGTCAACGATAACGGTGCTGTTGCCTGGGCCAAAGCCTTCATAACGGCATTCGGTATAATCTTCTCCTCCGCCGCCTTTTGCCTTATCAATGGCACGCTTAATAACGTCGGCAGGAACCTGATTGGACTTCGCTTCCTTGATCTTACGGGCAAGCGCAAGGTTCATATCGGGATCAGGAACGCCGGACTTCGCCGCAATGTAAAGTTCTTTACCAAAGCGCGAATACAGTTTTGATTTCATTGCCGCGGTCTTAGCCATCGCTGCGGCACGCACTTCATGTGCTCTTCCCATAGTTCAACAATCCTCTCTTAAAATTCCTGTCAATTATATCAAAGAGTATCGAATCTTGTGAAGAAATTGTTGCGCCATGATACAATCAATCTGCTTTGAGTATTTATGGCTACTTATGTAATCAGTGATCTGCATGGCTGCCTGGAAGAATTTGAAGCCATGTTGCATAAAATCAAATTCAGCGAATATGACGAACTGTATATCGCAGGCGATATCTGTGATCGGGGACGCTACCCGATCCCTTTACTGCGTCTCATCATGTCGTATTCCAATATGCATATCATCTTTGGCAATCATGATGAATGGCTGGCAAAGTATGCGGGTGATATGATCACCGGCAAATCAAAGCCCTCTCATCTGTACTATGTCGGGCTTGATTTTATGACGTGGATCCACTATAACGGCGGACTCATCACCATGGATCAGTTCATGGATCTGGAGCTGCCCGTCTGTTATGACATTCAGGAATATTTATCCAATCCGATCTATTATAAAGAGCTGAAAATCGGGAAAAAGCATTGGCTGATCGTACATGCCGGTGTTGGCAGCTACTGCCGGGCTGGCGTTCACATTTCTGAAGTACCGGTCAACGAGCTGATCTGGCCGCATATCGGACTCCATGACAATCCCTTTCCTGATACAACCATGGTGGTTGGGCATATGCCAACCTTCCTGTATGGAGAACAGTATGCCGGAAAGATCATCCATGGCCGGAATCTGTATCATATCGACTGCGGCTGTGTATTCGGACGAAGGCTTGGCTGTCTGCGTCTGGAGGATGAGCAGGAA
>JAFWJY010000083.1 GCA_017514525.1 Solobacterium sp.
AACACCGGCGAGTATTCCGCGCAGAATGGCATCCGTATTCTCATTGCGGATACGGGCTTCCGTTGTAAGCTGCAGACGGTGATGAAGCACCTGAATAGCGATGGCTTTGACATCATCGGGAATGACATAATCTCTCTGATTCAAAAATGCCTTCGCACGGCAGGCGGATACCATAAACAGCATGGCACGCGGACTGGCACCTAGCACAAACCGTTCCTCTTCTCTGGTTTTTTCAATGATGGTTTGAATATATGACAGGATCTCATCACTGACATGCACGGATTCTGCCTGCCTCTGCAGGGAAAGCAGGCTGCTATCCTGGCAAACCGGGGTGATCTTTTCCACAGTTTGCCCTTCCATAAATCCACGGGCAAGACGTATTTCATTCTCGCGGTCGGGATAGCCGATAGACAGCCGCATCATGAACCGGTCAAGCTGCGCCTCCGGCAATGGATAGGTGCCGAGAAACTCAATGGGATTCTGGGTGGCAATCACCATGAACGGCTGGGGCAACGGATGGCGCACACCGTCAACCGTCACGGTGCCTTCCGCCATCGCTTCCAGGAGCGCCGACTGCGTCTTGGGCGAGGTCCGGTTGATCTCATCAGCCAGGATCACCTGTTTCATGATCGCCCCTTCCCGGTATTCAAAGGTGCTCGTCTTCATGTTGAAAACCGATACGCCGACCACATCCGTTGGCATCGTATCGGGTGTGAACTGGATACGGCCAAACGAACATCCCACGGAAGCCGCGACTGCCCGGGCAAGGGTGGTCTTTCCTACGCCTGGCACATCTTCCAACAGCACATGTCCCTGCCCGATGAGACAGGTCAGAACATCATCGACGACCTGTTCCTTGCCGATAAATACTTCATTGATCGCTCTGCGCAGTTTTTCTATCATAGTCAGCCTTCCCTGTATCTATTATGCAATGATCACGGACGGGCAGTATGGCAAAAGCGGCACTGCCGCACGCCGGACCGTGTTTCTCTTCATTCATTATAGCCAAAGAATATGTCCTCATGTGTGCCTGAGAGCTCGAGATACCTCATACGTCCGGGGAAAGGAAAGCCATGCAAAGTTACCGCTTTTTCTTTACTGTTTTTCGATTGTTCTTCTCGGACGCAAATAATTCTACTGCCGCATTAGTCAGTTCATCCGGCCAGACTTTTCCTCCGCCAACAATATCTGCCCAAGGGCAAAGTGTACGGTAATCATGATCAAATTCTACGGTATATGGTGGTCCGCATCGATCATTTACAGACATGTAAAGATGCCGGCCTTCCGATATGAGCGAGCTCGCATCCCCTTCTGTCATAGTTTCATCCAGCTGATTATATATTTCTTTGGTAATTTCATACAGGTCGTAATTCTGACCGCCGCCGTATTCAGCAGAATAAAACCCGCGTTCCTCATCCGAGCATGCTTTCCAGCCTGTCCCTGTTTTGAATTGCATCATTACCTCCACGTCTGTAATACCGGTGCTATTCCGTATTGAATCGTTATTCCAATTGATTCCAAACCGATTATGATCACATTTATTTGGGCAGTACTTCATTAACATGCAGTTCCAGATATCTGCCTGGAGATGTGATCAGTTGTCGTTCCTTCAGCATCAGCTCAATCTCAGAGCCAATTTCCTCCGAGAGCGAAACAATCCGGTCTTTGTAATTCTGACGGTTGGGGTGATACCGTGTTCCATTCCATGCATTACGGTCGATCATTTCTTCCGCAAGTTCCCGGATCTTTGCGCTGAAGATGCCTTCCGCATCCAGATCACTCATTGCCCGATAGGTCCACTTATAGTATGGCGGATATTCCCGTTTCAGCAGAAAATACAGTTCCATAGCTGACCTCAGTCCCTGACTTCGGCAAAGCTCCGCTGCCACAATATCCCCACGTGACATACATCTTGCGTAATTAACCTGCAGAGATGACGCATACAGATGCAGCTGTTCGGCAATGCGTGTTTTCCACACCCGATCCGGATAATACGCTAACAGCAGATTTCGAAACGCTGTGAACTTGCCCAGATCATCCCGGAATACTTCCCCATTGGTAGCTGTTTTTAAACAGGAATGATCCAGTTTATACCAGTCGCTTTCTGTCATTTGACAGTTGTCTGTATCACAATCGATATGCAGAATATCAGAATAGAAATCATGGATCGTCATAACGCCTCTTCGTTCCCGCAGGCGTTCCGTATAATAGGAGCGTTCCACACGATCCACCAGTTCGTTATAGGCAATTGACAGCTGAAATCCAAAGCGGCCCATGTCTTCCTCTGTAACCCAAAGACATACACCCGTTCCAAAATCATGATCTCTGGATATTTCATCATCATAGCCAAAACAATCAGACCCTTCTCCAACGATTCCAACCGCGATGCGGCGTTCATATTCTGGAAATCTGGTATGGATCAGACCTGCTACTTCTCTTTCATAGAAACGTCTGTTTTTCTCAATTACTGCTGTCATAGTTTACTTTATGATATGTTCATCGCTTCAACGTGCAACCTCTCCAATCCGGTCGAGTGGCAGTTCGTTCTGATGCGGAAACTGAATTGCGCCTTTTTTGTTTATATTCACCAAGGCGATCCGCAAATGCGTCGATTTCCTCTGAACCGGGATATAGGCCGATATGTTTTCTGTGTGCCGCAACGCGAATAATATTGCAATCCTTCCAGAAGGTTGGCGTGCCCCATGAAATACATTCTTCCTCTTCTGGTATAGCCTTGCGAAACGCATCATAAACGCCATACCGCCTGACTGTCAGCGTGGGATCCTGTATGCTGATAATTCACTAATCGTCATACAGTTTCCAATGACATGCTGTTATTCATGCAGCTCCAGCGGCAGGTTATCCGGATCAAAGAAGAATGTCATTTTCTTTCCGGTAAACGTATCTGTCCGCAGCGGTTCACATGCAATGCCAAGCTTCTTCAGCTCTTCGATTGTCTGTTCAATATTTTCCACACGGAAGGCCAGATGCCTTAAACCGCAGGCTTCCGGGTAAGATGGACGCTTTGGCGGATTCTCTGGCGCAAACAGTTCCAGTTCCGTCGTATCATTCACACGCAGATCCAGCTTCCAGTCCTTCTTGTCGGGACGGTAATTCTCCCGCACCACTGAAAATCCAAGTTTATTCACATAAAACTCTCTGGATCTTTCATAATCCGAAACAATAATTGCGACGTGATGAATTGCCGACAGCTCCATGGTTATTCTCCCTGTAATGTTTTCATTAAGATGATTGTAACCGGAGTTGCGAAAGAGGGATACTGTCTCAACTGCTTTTTTGCAATAATGTATACGATGAATATTACAGTAATCACAATGTTTCCGGATCAGTTTGACAGTTTTCAGAATCACCCGCTGGTGAAGCGGGCTGTTTCCAAACAGCAGCTGTCTCTGCAGATCATTGACCTGAAGGACTACGCAGACGGCAGTTTTCGTCATATTGATGACAGTCCCTATGGCGGTGGAGCCGGCATGATTCTTCGCTGTGAACCTGTTTTCCGCTGCCTCGATGCAGTCAGAACCAGCGACAGTCATGTCATTGCATTCACTCCATCCGGAACCACCTATACTCAGACAAAGGCAAAGCAGTTATCAAAGATCTCTGATCTGATTCTGTTATGCGGTCATTATGAGGGATTTGATGAACGAATTCTGTCTGCGGTAACCGAAGAGATTTCAGTAGGCGACTATATCCTCAGCGGCGGAGAACTTCCCGCGATGACCGTAATAGATTCGATCGTGCGCTTGCTGGATGGAACCCTGAAGTCAGACAGCACAGCGGAAGAATCCTTTGAAGATGGATTACTGGAATACCCGCAGTATACACATCCATATGATTTTCAGGGAATGAAAGTACCGGATATACTGCTCAGCGGACACGCGGAAAAGATACGCCGCTGGAAGCGGAAGGAATCCCTGCGGAAAACCATGCAGAAACGTCCGGACCTGCTAACTGCCGCAACGTTAACAAAGGAAGATGAGGAACTGTTAAAGGAGATTAGTCATGAAGAGTGAACCATGGAATGAGATTGCCATCACAGATATTGAAGGCTTCAAAATCGGAAATGCGGAATATCCGGATGGAGGCACTGGCTGCACCGTCATTCTTGCGGACCCTGCTGCCTGCACCGGGCTTGATGTACGCGGTGGCGCACCTGCTTCAAGAGAAGCCGCGCTTCTGAACCCGCTTGCCGCAAATGATGCGGTCAATGCGGTTGTATTGAGCGGAGGCAGCGCATTCGGCCTTGATTCCGCCAGCGGCGTTGTCAGATACCTGGAAGAGCGCGGAATTGGTTTTCCGACCGCATTAGGGGTTGTGCCAATCGTATGCGCCTCCTGCCTCTTTGATCTGGGTGTGAAAACACCATCTATCCGTCCCGACAGCGCACTTGGTTATCAGGCCTGCGAGAATGCCGGCAATTTCCGTCAGGGAAACTACGGTGCCGGCACAGGTGCCTCCTGCGGCAAAGGATTGGGACTCAAACATGCGATGAAATCCGGTTTAGGCGCATATGCCCTGGCAGTTGGCGCTCTGAAAGTCGGTGCCATTGTTGCCGCAAACCCGCTTGGCAATATCTATGATCCTGATACCGGTGAAGCACTTGCCGGTATCCGCGCAGAGGATGATTCCATCGTTGACAGCGAAGCGGTCATTGCCAGGAAGGATGTCGTAAATACGTTCCGTGGCAATACCACAATTGGCGTAATTCTCACGAATGCGAAATTCAATAAAACACAGCTTTGCAAGATCGCTTCCATGGCCCATGATGGCTATGCCCGTGCGATCCGTCCGGTTCATACCATGGATGATGGTGACAGCATCTACGCGATGTCCGGCGGAGACGTGAAGGCAGACATCAATGTCGCCGGCGTTCTCGCTGCCAAGGTAATGGCAAGAGCCATCGCCAATGCGGCGCGTTATGCGGAAGATGCCTATGGCCTGAAGGCATATCATAGATAAAACAAAACAGTTCCAATACAGCACTGAATTGGAACTGTTTTTTCATGCGTGCAATTAAGTGAAGAGGGTTGGGTTTGGGCAAATGTTTCTTAATTGCACGGGGACTTGTGTTTTTTCACATCCTGTACTGTGACAGCGCAGTACAGGATATTTATTCAATCGAATGTTCTACCACGGTTTCCGAAGAAACGATTTCCTGGCTTTCCGTTACGGTTTCCGCATATTCGATGATCTGAGCTTCCTCGTACGTTGGCGCAGGCGGCTGCGGCGTCGGAACTGGCTTAGGCGCTGCCGTTGGTACAACATGTGGTTTTGGAGGTGATACCGCAAGCAGCGGTTCCTCCTGTTTTGAATCCGGTTCTTCCGCGAAATGCACTTCCAGTGTTTTTACCGAACGATTTCCACTGTGATCAGTTACGGCGTATTCCACTGTTTGTGTTTCTTCGTCCGTCAGGCTGTCGCTGCATTCCACCTGTCTGCTGAGATCGCCGTCTACGTTATCCATCGCTTTGATGAGATAGGCCTGACAGGAAAATGGCGTAACCCGCAGCAGCTCCACATGTTCCTGGGCAAGCGTTATTTCTGGTGGTGTTTCATCCACCACGGTAATTCGCAGCAGTTTGCTGACAGTGCCTTCATCTGACACCAGTTCATACCGGACAAGACGTACTTCCGGATGATCCGCGGTAAATTCTTCCGGCAATATCAGCCTGGCATTTTCGCCATGACTTTCCTTTACATAGGAAGCCGGTTCAAACTTCATTCCGCAGGACAGACGAATTTCATCTGCAGCGAGTTCAAGTGACAATGTATTGCGTTCCGGATAGGTCAGAAACAATACTGCCATTCCAATCACGATTACCGCCAATGCCCAAAGTATCGTTATCGGGATGAAGTGCGGGCGCTTTGGAATTGTGACTTCTTCTCCATTGCGCATAGCTTCCGCCAGCTCCTCCATATCTGAAGCAGAGATCCATGGTTTGGCAATCCGCTCTACCGCTTCAAACTCCAGATCCGATTTTAAGAGGGAGCGCAGCACCCGCATCTGAAGATAGTTGAATGATTGTTTGCCGAACAACTTTACCTCTTCTTCCGTCAGCTGTTCTGATTTTGCCTGTTCGATTTCATTGCGCTGCAGAAATGTCAGCAGTTCTTGACTGGAGTCACTCATCCATATGCCCTCACTGCCTGCATCACAAAGCGGGTATCTTTTTTGTCCATATCACAGGTCACAAGTGTTACGATTCCATGACCGTCATAGACAATGCCGTCTGTTTTCTGAATCAGGTATGGCAGTGTTTCTTTCAACATGTCTGCGACTCCTGTTTCACTCCCTGGATCCGGATCTGCCCAGTCACATGGCATCTCCTCTTCCAGGTCATATGCACCAAATGAAATGATGCGACATGGTACGGTTCCAGATACTGACTCCAGCTGAAAGGACGGATGACTCTGATAATATGCGGTATCCGCATAGTTTTTCAGAAAGGTAAAGCACCAGTCCTTTGTTTTAGAGGAATGCCCGTAAATGACAAGATTCTCCGGTTCGATTGCCGAGGGATCGGTGAAAACCGACCCCATGGAATCGTAGTCTCCGTAAAGATTGTGTTTCAGTGCGTAAGACGCATTCGGTGTTTTCAAAACCGGTATGACACGTCTTTTTGTTTCATCTGAGAAAGTCAGCACATATGCCACATTGGGATTGACCGCTTTCCAATCCGCAAGCGTTTTTGGCTCCGTTTCAATCGCCGTCACATATTCTTCTGCACGACTGTGATCGGAAAACGGGCTTCGCACCGGCTGACCGGAAGCGACTCGATTCAACAGGATCGTTCCGGTCAGCGGCACGGTACCAAGCACTGCCTTTACCCAGGGCCTTAGTCTTCTCACTTTGCGTCACCCATCTTTCGTACTTTTACAACTTTGCGCAGTTCTTTTCTGCGCGTAACCAGCTTTGCGTTGGTTCTGGTATTGGTTACTGTATCAACCGTGTATTCCGCTTTTGGCTGTATGACCGCACATGCATTTCCGATCAGGTAACCAAGCGGAGATTTCGTTTCACAGATTTCAATGGAATGCCCGTACTTTACTTCCGGCAACAGAATCATTCCCTTTTCCACGTGTACTTTGCTTGTCACATCCTTCATGGAGATCTCATAATCTCCTTCCGGAAGATCGCCAAACAGAATTCTGCCATCAGTACCGGTATAGCCATCATGAATCGTTCCATCTGAGGTATGAACCGCACTGGCATGTACACCAGCAGTGCCGACCGTTCGCTGTTCCGTTTGAAGTTCATCTGAGAGATACCAGCTGCTGCCGCTGGAATCTGCCAGTGTAATCGCCTTGATCGCATTTCCATCCGTGATAACAGACCGGGCGGTAAGCACATCCTCCTGTTTCCAGCTGATTGCACCCGGGATTGTATCTGGCCTAAGCACAATTTCCTGTTCCTTCGCGTTGAGAATGACGGTATCTTCTTCTCCTTTGCGAATGTTCCAGATAACTCCTCCAAATACCAGTGTTACCTTTCCTGCACTCAGTCCCGCCTGAACAGTCTGGTAATCCGGCATCGGAGCCGCATGTGATACGGAAGCTTTTAAAGTATCTCCAGGTTTAGTAATACCAGCCTGAAGAGCCTCTTCAAACGTTACCGGTGTGTTCGCTTCCAAATGCGTATCCCGCAGTAAGATGCCGCCGCTGACATATTCTCCCAGGAACTGACTGCCGTAGGTTTCATCTGATTGCACTGCTTTAACTGTGATGATTGTCCTGCGGCTGTCGTCCAGATCAAATACACTGCAGGATGTTACACGCTTCTCATTGGATGGTTTTCCAAACACATCCGGTACAATTTCGGTTTGTACCTCGGTGACCTGATAGCGATGCACCGAAGAAACAGGCTCTTTTTCCATCTGTTCAAAGACCGCTCCGACTTTTGGCGTGCCCAATGCTTTAGTGATATCGGTGTACTGCATCGGTGCTGTAATACTAAAGCCTTTGATCGGGATGTGATATTGCGTACGGAACTGGCCGTTTTCGAGTACGGAAAGAATGACTTCTTCCTTCAGTACTTTTTCCACACGATAGATCTTTCTGGTACCGTTTGTTCTGGTAGGCCATACGGAAATCACATCGCCCGCCACAACATCATTCGGAATATCTCCGATTGTGATCTTCTGATGATAGGTCGAACTCTGTTTCTCATCTTTGACCGTATTGGCGTCTGTTACATCTTCTGCTGTAAACCATGCATTATTCAGTGGAATTCGGTGATCATCCTGATCAACTTTGAATACTTTCAGGGCAATCCTGCGCAGTCTGTTTTCCAGTGCGGCTTGAATTGTACTGGTATGACTGTCCGCATTCATTGTGAACAGATGCGTCACTTCTGCTTTGCCATAGTCATAGCCTTCCGGCAGAGTTTCTTCATAGGCAAGATAGGTTCTGCCCCATTTCAGACCTGGCACATTCAGCTGTCCCTTCACCCGCTCTGGGCTGATGACCGTAACCGAATTGACATGTTCCTTTACCGGATCCTGATACCAGTACACGCCCGGTTCCAGCGCTGAAACATCAATCGCGCCATACATATCACTGACTCCATTCAATACCGGATTCTGAAGAGCCTCATCCCTGCAGATGACAACCGGCTTGCCTGGTATCGGCATATTGTGATTGTCAGAATCCACAATACGGATGTACTGATGTCCGGTAATGCCCGCAAATACAGGCAGTCCGACTTTGTCTCCCTCTGGTTCTGTCGTGGAGAAAATGATCTTGCGGGATGAAATCGGATCCTGTTCCGCATCCAGTGTTTCAAGTACTGCAGTTGCGTTGGCATCCGAAGTCAGTTTCCACGTATTGTCTTCCTGCTGCAGTTTGATATGCGGATTCTCTTGACGCAGCCGGTAGCCCCATTCTCCTGGTTTCAGATGAAGGGTGTAGGTGTTGCCGGTCCGGTAAAACGTCAGTGTTTCTGTTTCATACGTATTTAAGTCCGGATATTGAACAACCGTTTCAATAACCCTTGTCGAACAATTCTTAAGGGTTATGATCGTCCCTTTGTGTGCTTCGTTTGTCACGGAAAGAATACGATATGTCGATCCTTTGATTTCCAGCTCATCTGTAGGTATCAGTTCAATTGGTGTACGGTCAACCGTTTCGCGGGTAAATGGTGCTTCCTCATCTGGCAGCGTAATCATTTCTCCATCCTCTGTCGCAAGCACGAGCTGATCTTCACTGATTTCCTTGATCTGATACAGCACATCATTGATCTTTACATGCACACCAGGCTTCTTCTCACCATATCTTGCCTGATCGACTTCTTCATACTGGAGTCCGGAAGGTTTATCTACTTCCACACGGAATGATGGCTCTGTTTCTTCATACGGATCATGCGAAGCGGTGTCTGTCAGCTCTTCCAGAATGTAAACACCAAGCAGGTTATCGTCTTCGTCTTTTAAGAGAAGCCGCTCATAGCCTTCTGCCGGTTCTGTGATCAGTCTGGCAGGCTTGCCATCAACCATAATCGTTCCATCGGTGTCTGAAAGCTGATCCGCCTGCAGCGGCACATCATTATTCCAGGCATAAAGCACGCGCTTCTGATAGTCTGTCCCATTACGCAGAGTATTGGTTCCGCGGCCATCATCTGCGGTATCAAGCGCCTGTACCACATAATGAATGCCGTCTTTTTCAAAGACATCGCCTGCGATCAGTTTCTGCTCATACGGCATTGAGACTGTATCGCCAACCTTGAATACCGATCCGGCTTCTTCTTCCTTTGCGACATAGCCCTGCCAGGTAACCGGCATCCGCTTTGTCACATGATCCGGCGTCACTTCATATCGGCCGCGCATGGATTCCACGACCGCAATTCGATTGATGGAATCCGCATACAACACGGTGTAGGCGACTCCGCTTGGATCATCAAACGTCGCACCTTCACTCAGGTTTTGCGATACCATATCCCAGTTCAGATCACCCTGCGTAGCTTCCTCACCGTAGGCATAAAGATGCAGGGATGATTTCGACGCAAGACTGTCATGCGGTACGTCTATGGTCTTCCAGTCAACATCGATTTCCTTCTCATCCCGTTCATCAATCGTAAAGACGACGTTTTGTGTTTCAGTATGGAACGCCTTTTCTGTCCGGTTTCCTTCCACTACTTCTGCCAGGTACTCCACTCCGTTAACGGAAAAGGATATTGTCAGAGATACCGGATCCACTGTTTTGATGCGATAACGGGTATCATCTGTCGTTACCTCATAACCTTCTGTCCGGTTTTCTTCTTCAATGTCTTCATACTGCGGGCCATTGTACGCAACAGAAATAATTCTGGGCAGCTGCTTTTCACGGGTGAGTCCAACCGGACAGCCCTTTACATCAAATGGCTCCAGGCACGCACCGCCTTCAATCGTTTCGCCGCCGATCAGTTCTTTGTACGTCAGATCGGTTGACGCTCCATCCATTGAAACATCTTCCGTTTCGGAAGAAGCTTTATGCAGTACTTCTGTGCCCCGATCTGTGATGCGGTATTGATTGCCGCGGCTGTCTGATACCAGATACCTTGGATTCTGAATTGCCTGTACAATAAACCTTTCTTCTTTGGCAATCGTATCCGGAATATCTTCATACGAGATCCACTCCGGTGATAGAACATCAACGGTTTCTCCGCCTGTTTCCAGACGCATGGAATGCGGACCATTCTGTACAACGGTGAATGTGATTTCCCGTTCTTCAAATGTTTCACCGTCGCTGGAATATGGATAGCTCAGTGTAAATGTGTCTCCCGGTTTCGCATTTCTTGCGTCAGGAATATCACTCCATTCCGGCGTCAAATCATCCAGATTGATTTCATAGTCTCTGTCCGGACTGACCATCATACTGTCCGCATTAACAGATTTAATGGTATAGACTACTCTTCCAACCGTGATCTTATTGCCGCGCTGCAGTGCGATGCCGCTTTCTGCTGCGGCGGTCGTAAACGCCTCATAGTTTGGATCGGTCTCATTGTTCACCAGAATATTTGCCTTCTGTTCCGTTTCACTGACCGTCACAATCACAGACCCGTTTTCCGTTCGGACCCCAGTGATCGTAGCAGTGCGATTCACCGATGAATCATCGGATCCATCGAATGTTCCATGCATGGATCGTACTTCTGCGGCAGTTATCTGATCGCCGATTGCAGGTTTCATCGGCAGCTGATAGCGGGTGAATACATTGGTATCTGCAGGCTTGTATTCTGATGTTTTGATCGCATCGAGAATGTACTGATTTTCTGTCACCTCCTTGATGGTGTACAGCCAGCCATTGAACACAAAACTGTCGCCGGCCTTCAGACTGCTCCGCTCCTTCAGCTGTTTGAAGGTAAGGGCTGGAGTATTCATGCGATGAAGATTGATCTCAGTTCCATAGTCGGTAGGACTCTTATTGAGATCCAGACCGCCTGTTTCATAGAAGATGAATCGCGCATCATTCAGTTTTGTGACCGCATCCTCTTCATCCTGCTTGGTCAGTTCCAGCGTGATATCCCTGAGCTTATTTACAAAGGAATAGATTTTGGTTTCTCCACTGCCTCCGGTATTGACGGACCATGGTCTGTCATCCAGATCAAACGCATTGGCAGAGCCAACTTCCCGGATCCACCATTTCCGGTTGGTCGGCAGGAATCCGTTAATACGCAATGCGCCGTCGGTATCCACCTTGAATCTTCGTATCGCAGTACCATCTTCTGTCATGATCGGATAATACATGCGCGTCAGATCTTTCTCATTGGAATTGCCATCTTCATCATTTCGCGTGATCCGATCCGGATCATGAAACTCCGTCCAGTGCATATCATTAGAACCGGTTTTCTGATATTGCGTTTCGGGATCTTCATACCAGCCGGCATAGAACTCTGTTCCTGCTGCAAAACTGCCGCTCTGATGATATTCATCCATCTTGCGAACCAGCAGATTGCCAGTGCGGAGCTTGAATGACAGCTGATACTGCGGCGTGGGATCG
Organism: Solobacterium sp.; assembly: GCA_017514525.1. Classification (GTDB taxonomy): domain Bacteria; phylum Bacillota_I; class Bacilli_A; order Erysipelotrichales; family Erysipelotrichaceae; genus Bulleidia. Next base: position 11,989 of record JAFWJY010000083.1, read on the forward strand.
CTTCCGGTTGTGGCCATCAGCTTCTGCTCATCCCCATATTCATACAGCAGTAATCCATTCAGCATGTTTTCCCACTGATCTGTCTTACGCTTGAAGGTCAGTGTTTTTCCAAATGATGTATTCCATCCGTCGTAGTAAAGATCATCAATATCCACCAGCATATGATTTCCTTCCACCCGAAGATGAATGCCTTTGTGGTCTTCCTCACTGTAGTCATTGAACCAGGACAGCACATTCTTCTTATCTGTCAGATCCAGTGTCTGTCCCCAGTCCAGGTACTGATGATTAACCCGGTGATAGGAATCCGCAAAACTTGGCACGGTATCATAGTTGTTGCACAGATTTTCAATCAATGACATCAGCGCATCGACCATAACTCTGGAACCGGAGCAGGCCTTGTAGTCAAAATGCGGTGCCGGACATACATGAAGCGTACTGTTGATCTGTTCAAATTGATCCGGTGCTACATACTTCCAGATCAGCAGCTGCGTGGCAATGTAGGCTTCCTTCGTTGTGCCAGTGGCAGGAAACCCATAGCCAAACCAGGAGATGCGCTTCAGCTTGATGCGCATTTCTTCATCCAGGTTTTCCCAGGTCCGTCCGGTATAGTTTCCACCCATACCATTGGACAGGGAAACCTGTACATCCGGTTCCACGCAATAGCAGACTTTATCTTCAAGAAAAAACATTGAGATAAATTCATACTGTCCCGGGCTGATTACAGAACTGAACTGAGCAACACGCCCTTTGGATACCAGCTGGGCAGCATCTGTGTAGATATCTCCCCCAAGCAGATTCCGATTGGGGCTTTTCAGCTTCCTGGTCGGAAATGGTGCAGTTTCCTTCTGCAGACGTGCTGCCGCATGGGGAAGTGTCTCCCCGAGATCAATAACCTCATCCGTACCGGTTGGCTCAATCTGCTCGCTTTCAATCACAATTTCTGCTTCCGGTTCTTCGGACTCCTGCGGTTCCAAGTCCGGTTCTGGTGTGGGCTCCGGTTCCGGAGTCGCCTCATTCCCTGGTGTTGGCGTTGGCTCTGCGGTAGACGCTGGCTGCGAACTTTCTTCGGGTAACGGCGTTTCTTCCGCCGAAGGTGATTCGGATGCCTGCGGCTCCTGCCCCTCCTCTTCTGCCGCCGCGGGTTCTGCAGTCTCCGGCTGCGGCGGTGTTTCTTCGCCGGAGACAGGCATACTGACGAGATTCACTGCAATCAGAAATGCCAATAAAACGTTCTTCCATTTCAACATCGATTTCTCTCCTCACCTTCCTTATTCCCCTGAAAAGAAAAATCCCCGCAAAATTTCTTAAAAAAAATCGAAAAAATTTAAAAAATCGCATTTCCGGCATGAAAATGGCCTGAAAATGCGGATATTTATGCAATAAAAAAAGACACAGCGGAATAAACTGTGCCTTTTCCAAATGCCCTGATTAACGCTTGGAGTACTGCGGAGCGCGACGTGCACCCTTTAAACCGTACTTCTTCCGTTCTTTCTCACGTGCATCACGAGTCAGGAATCCTGCCTTCTTAAGAACAGCTCTGTAGTCTTCGCTTGCCTCGAGCAGAGCACGTGCAATACCGTGGCGCATTGCACCTGCCTGTCCGGCAAAACCTCCGCCTACAACGTTGATCTTAATGTCGAACTGGCCCTGTGTCTCGGTTGTTACGAGTGGGCTGTTTACGATCATGCGCAGTGTAGCCTGCGGGAGATACTCTTCCAGAGTCTTTCCGTTGACCGTAATTGTGCCTGTGCCGGGAGTCATGAAGACACGGGCTGTGGACTGTTTGCGGCGTCCTGTTCCGATATAGGTAACTGCCGCTTTCTTCTTCGTTGCCATTGTCTATCTCCTCTCCTTAACCTTTGATCTTCAGCTCAACAGGCTTCTGAGCTGCATGTGGATGATCCGGGCCTTCGTATACGAATACGTGACGGCGCATCTCATTACCGAGTTTGTTGTGCGGAAGCATTCCCTTGATTGCTTTCTCGACCCATTCAACAGTGAACTTCTCACGCATTTCCTTTGTGGAACGTACGCGGAGTCCTCCCGGATACATCGAGTGGCTGTAGTAGAACTTCTTCGCATCCTGATCACCGGTAATCTTCACCTTATCCGCATTGACGACGATTACATAATCACCGCAGTCAACATTCGGGGTGTAGGTCGGTTTGTTCTTACCGCGAAGAACAGACGCAACCTCAGACGCAAGACGTCCAAGTGTGCAGTCAGTCGCATCAACGACATACCATGTGCGCTTGACTTCACTCGGCTTGATCATCGTAGTTTGACGCATCATTTCAATATTCCTCCATATGTGGTTTTACCGGGGCCACATTTGGCTGAAAAGAGCCAAGTACAATTTTATGCAATCCAAAATCCGCCGTCAATCATTTTTCCGCAAAAACAGCGGGTTTTTCATGCCCGCTGCGTCATTCTTTCGTCGCCCTTGAGACAAGCTCTCCATTCTGATTATAGATTTCCAGAATATCGAATCCTTCTTCCAGTGACGGTTCCTGGAAGTTCTTCGCAAATCTGCGAATGATTTCTTCTGACACATGGCGCGTGCGTCTTCTGTTCCGTTCAATGCATACTTCCGCCGGTGTATTGAGCCAAATGCCATGTATAACAGCGCACGCTGAAGCCGTCTCAATCCATGACATACGGTCTCTCCTGCTGCTGTTTACACCGTCTATGACGATGTTTTCTCCACGCTTCAGCGCATCCATTGCGCGCCGCTTTACTTCACCCCATACAAAGGCATGGGCACACTGCCGCTTTTCCAGATCACTCATACCAGCTGTATCAATTCCGCGCGACACAAGAAACGCTTCCGTATACTGCAGGCTTTCATCCCCAAACCATTCTCTGCGGACTTCATCTGCTGAACAGAGATGCGCATTACGCAGTTTCTTTGCAAAGGTCGATTTCCCGGATCCAGGCAGCCCCATCATGATATATGCGATTGGCTTTGCCATTTAATCCGCCTTCCCGCCAATCTGAACCTGTCTTCCTTCCAGGATCCGATTCTCATACGCCCGCAATCCATCTGTGATCTGATTCAGTTCTTCTCCGCAATCCTGCCACAGGGTAAGGATTCCGCCTGTGTCATTCGATGTATAGATTCCATACACGGCATTGGTATGCCGGTCTGCCAGCACATAAGCAGTACTGGTGCCTGCCAGGGCTGATTCATCTTCCGGAAGCACTTCCCGCACCGTCAGATGATCGGTTTCCGCCAGAACTTCAAAATACTGGATTTCCATCAGGGTCAACCCTTCCGGATGGGCATTCCTGCGGGCAATTGTTTTGGAGCGTGCTTCCAGGATCCGCTGGATATCCTCCGGCTCCAGCCTGCCTCTTCCGACATCCAGCAGCTGTGCCGTCATCATGCGAACCATGTAGCGAAGAAACCCTCTGCCCCGATAGGAAATGGTAAGCCGGTCTCCATCCTCAATGAATTCAATGGATTCAATCGTGCGTACCTGATCCGGCGTTTCTTTTAAACTATTAGAATTAAACGATGTAAAATCATGTGTTCCGATCAGATACTGCGCCCCCCGCTTCATGCGTTCGATATCAACCCGATACGGGCACTGATACGCATGGGTTCTTGAAAACACATCATATTCCCCAAAGTTGATGTTGTAATCATAGCGCTTGGAGCGAACACAGTAGCGGGCATGAAACAACTGATCTTTTTTTTCCACCTTGCGGATATGAATATCTGATGGAAGAAAGCCATTGATGGCTCCCATCATCTTTCGCTCACTCATATCCCGTTCCGCATCAAACTGAAAAACCTGCCCCCAGGCATTTACGCCTGCGTCAGTTCTTCCTGCCGCAAGTATCCGAACCGGTTCTCCCAGAATACGCTGAAGTGCTGCTTCAATCTGTTCCTGAACAGAGTCCCCTGTCTTCTGGGTCTGCCAGCCGCAGTATGCACTTCCATCATAGGCAACCGTACATTTATAGCGAATCATATTACATACGCCAGAACGATCATACAGATCAGAATCGCAGTTGCGCAAAAAATCAGTGCCCAGTCAGCGCCCTTCATTTTCAGCACTTTATAGCGTGTACGCTTCTCACCCGGCTGATAGCCTCTGGCTTCCATGGCATTGGCAAGATCATCCGCACGCTGAAACGCGCTGACAAACAGCGGTACGATCAGCGACAGAATTGCCATGATCCGTTCTGAGAACTTCCCTTCCTTCAGATCAACGCCACGGCTTTCCTGTGCCTTGATAATCCGGTTGGTTTCATCAATGAGATCCGGAATAAACCGCAACGCGATCGATATCAGCATGGCAATCTCATGTGAAGGAACACCGATTTTCTCAAATGGCTTCAGAAGATCTTCAATGCCCAGGGTCATATCCAGCGGTTTTGTCGTTGCCGTCAGACAGGTTGTAATCATGATCATTAAGAGCAGCCGCACAATGATGTACAGTGTCTGCATAACGGCATCCGTGTAAATCGTCAGCGGTCCAATGGTCACCAGCACATCACCGGTATGAATCACAAGAATATTGATAACCATGAGAAATGCCATCATCAGCAGCATCGGTTTCATGGATTTCCAGATAAATACCGGGCTCAGCTTGGATCGTATGATCACATAGCTGACAGCCGCAAAGATAATGCCATAGCCAATCCATCCGGCCGGAAAGAAGATCGCAATCAGCGTGATGATCATCGCGCCGATCTTGGCACGGGGATCCAGTTTATGAATTGGAGAGTCCAGCGGAATGTAGCGTCCCAGTGTGATATTACCCATGTTTCTTCACCTGCTTTGCGATTTCCCGTGCAAGGACAGGAAGTGTACGGATCGTATCATCAAGCGCAAATCCCTTCTCTTTTAAAGCGTCTTTCATGCGGATCAGTGCCGGCGGCAGGATGCCCATTTCAACACACCGGGATGAATCACGGAAGAACTCATCTACCGTAGTATGAATGCGCGGCTTTCCATTTTCCATGACAATCACTCTGTCACAGAAGCCAAACACCTGTTCCATATCATGCGTAACCATGATGATCGTTGTGCCGTGGATCTTATTGAGATCCCGGAACAGCCGCATCATTTCCAAAGCGCCCTGCGGGTCAAGACCTGCCGTTGGTTCATCCAGCACCAGAATATCCGGATCCATGGCAAGAATTCCTGCAATCGCTACACGGCGCTTCTGTCCGCCGGATAACTCCAGCGGAGAACGCTCTTCGTATTCCTTCGAAAGACCAACCATCTTCAAGGCATTGGATGCCTTTTCTTCTGCCTCTTTTACCGAGACGCCAAAGTTCTTTGGGCCAAAGGAAACATCCTTCAGCACCGTCTCTTCAAACAGCTGGTATTCCGGAAACTGAAATACAAGTCCCACTTTCTTTCGCAGGGCTTTCAATCCCTTCGGTTCAACGCCAGCTTTGATTTCACGGTCGCCTACAAACACCGTTCCAGAGGTCGGCAGCAGCAACGCATTGAGATGCTGCACAAGCGTGCTCTTTCCAGAACCGGTCTGACCGATGACCGCGGTAAATTTTCCTTCTTCAAATTCAAGATTCACATCTTCCAGTGCGACGTAACGGAATGGTGTACCGTCACTGTAGATATGACTTACCTGTTCAAATTTAATCGGCACAGTTCTTCCACCAGTCCTTCCATCGTAATCGTCTGTTCCAGCTTCACTCCCTGCTTGCGCAGCTGTTCCTGCAGCTGCATCGCAAACGGAAGCTCGAGATGTATTTTGCGGAGCTCCTCCGGTTTGGAAAACAGCTCTTCCGGTGTCCCGGTCAATGCGACATGACCATGGTCCATCGCAATGACATAATCACTGGAAACCACTTCTTCAATATCATGTGTAATTGAAATAATCGTCAGTCCGCGATCTTCATGAAGCTCATTGATGAGCTTCTTGATCTTGTCTTTTCCCTGCGGATCCAGCATGGAGGTCGCTTCATCAAAAATGATGATGCTTGGATGCATTGCCATAACACCGGCAATCGCAACCCGCTGCTTCTGACCGCCGGAGAGTCTTGTCGGCTCATGATTGAGGTATTTGGTCATATGTACTTTCTCCGCAAATTCCTCAATGATGGCATCCATCTCTTCCTGCGGTACACAATGGTTTTCCAGCCCGAAGGCAATATCATCACGCACAGTTGAGCCGATAAACTGGTTATCCGGATTCTGAAAGACAATACCGATCCGGTTGCGCAGTTCCCGCAGATTTTCTTCATTTAATTCAATCCCATCCAGCAGGATCGTTCCGCTTTTCTTTTCAATCAATCCGGCAATCAGTTTGGCAACCGTTGATTTTCCGCTGCCGTTATGACCGATGATCGTGCAGTACTTGCCCTGTTTCACGGAAAAAGAAACATTTTCTACCGCATTGCGCTCCTGGTCGTACGAGAATGTCAGATCTTTTACTTCTACTGCTTTCATCTTATTCCTCAAAAATCCTCTAAATTATAACAACCCCGCATTTAAATACAAAATGACCAGCCTCAAGTTTACCGGTTTCTGCATAAAAAAAGCAGCACATTTTCTGCACTGCTCTGTCACATTCGATTACAGTTCGATGTTGTAACCTTCGTAGACGCCCTTCAGGCAGGCAACCTGGTTTGCGACATTGTAGATGTCTGACAGGATGGAGCCATTTTCCGTAAACATCTTACGGCTGATCGTAGCTTCGTTCTCATTGAGAACAGCTGCGGTATAGCCATTGTCTTCACCAATCTTTGTGAAGTCCTTGCGGAGTTCCTCGGTATCGAATTTTGCCTTATGGGTAATAGTAACAAGGCTGTCTTCCGGGTACTGTTCGTTGAAGACACCATTGCGTCCAAGCTGTTCCGCAATAAATTCATGCGTAAGATACGGATACAGTTCCGCAATCTCCAGCACTTCCGGTGAAGCCTTCGGCGCCTCTTTGTCCTGAGGTGTTTCCGTCGGCTCTTCAATGGAGATGAAGCGAACTTCGTTTTCTTCCTCTTCCTCGTTAGAAGCAGTCTCATCGTTAAGCAACAGCTTGACCACTGCGGCTGCACCAATTGCCGCACCTGCCGCAAGCGCAGCACCAATAAAACGTTTGATAAACATAGTCGTTTCCCTCACTTATTTACTATGGTCATTCTACCATATTTCGCAGGTGTCAGGCGTGATCCCTCAGATATTCCAGAATCTCAACCGCATTGGTTGCGGCACCCTTGCGAATCTGGTCACCGCAGCACCAGAGATCAAGACCATTGATTGCCTCATCCTTGCGGATACGTCCCGCAAAGACTATATCCTGATTGCTGGTATCCAGCGGCATCGGGTAGCCATCCTCCACCAGTTTTACGCCTTCCGCATTACGGATCGCTTCCTTTGCCTGATCAATCGTAACCGCTTCTTCACAGGCAAGACTCACCGATATGGAGTGGGAACGGAATACCGGAACACGTACACAGGTACAGGTTACCTTCATATCCGGATTATGCAGGATCTTGCGTCCCTCATTTCCCATCTTCGCCTCTTCCGTTGTTACGCCGTTGCCTGTATCACTGCCGATCCAGGGAATGCAGTTATAGGCTATCACAGCCGGGAATACTTTTGGCTCAGGCGTTCTGCCCTCAGCCAGCGCTTTCACTTCTTCTTCCAGTTCTCTCATACCATTAATGCCGGCACCGCTGACTGCCTGATAGGTACTGGTAATCAGTGTTTTAATCGGGGATACCCGATGAATTGGCGCAATTGCCATCATGGTAATGATGGTGCTGCAGTTTGGATTGGCAATAATGCCATGGTGATTCAGCGCATCTGCACCATTGATCTCCGGTACAACCAGCGGCACATTCGGATCCATACGGAAGGAGCTGGAGTTATCGATATACACTGCCCCCGCCTTCTGAATCGACGGCGCCAGCTCTTTGGAATGATCCGCCTCAACGGCACCCAGCACAACATCCAGACCATTGAAGGCATCCGGTGTGGCCTCCTGAATGGTAATCGGCTGCCCATTGAATTCCATGGTCTTGCCGGCACTGCGGCTGCTTGCCAGCAAACGCAGTTCATCACAGGCAATATTTCGTTCTTCCAGACATTCAATCATCTGACGACCGACTGCACCGGTCGCTCCAAGTATTCCGACTTTCATACAGCTTTCTTCTCCTCCTTAATGAAACGGTCATAAATGCACTGAATTGATTTTTCAAAATCACGGTTGTGCACACCAATAATGATACTCAGCTCATAGCTGCTCTGGTTGATGACTTTGATGTTGATGTGATTCTGTCCAAATTCTGACAGCAGCTGGCCTGAGATACCCGGCTTATCCTTCATTGCCCGACCGACAATTGCGATCAGCGACAGATGTTCTTCAATACGGATATCATCCGGTTTCAGCTCTTCCTTCATCCGTCCGACAATGTCATACAGGCAATGCCCGATCAGATCGGAAGCGACAATAACAGAATACGTATCTACAGTAGTCGGCACGGATTCAATCGACACATTGAAATCTTCAAAGATCGACAGAATTCTGCGCAGGAATCCAACTTCTGTACTGGAATGCATCTTCTGCAGAGTAATGCAGGTAAAGTTCTTGCGGCCGCTGATGCCGGTGATGAAGTGCGGTGGGTTCACCGCATCTTTTTCACTGCAGTCAGCCATGATCAGTGTTCCGGGGTTGGCCGGATCATTGGTATTGCGTACATTGATCGGAATATTCTTGTCCTTTACCGGGAAGATCGCATCATCATGAAGCACATTGGCACCCATATAGGACATTTCCCGCAATTCACTGTAGTTGATGCAGGGAATGCCTAACGGATTATCTACGATTCGGGGATCCGCAACCAGGAAGCCGCTGACATCCGTCCAGTTTTCATATACATCCGCGTCAACAACATTTGCCAGAATCGCACCGGTAATATCACTGCCGCCGCGGCTCATGATGCGGATTACGCCATTGGGAAGCGCACCATAGAAGCCCGGGACAACAAGGCCGCGTTCTCCCACACGCTTTTCAATGAGGTCACGTGTGCGGTCCATGTCCACTTCGCCGTCATAGCGGAACGCAATTACTTCCGCCGCATCCGCGAACTTATATCCAAGGTATTCCGCTAACAGCTTGGAGGTAAGGTATTCCCCACGGCTGACCAGATAATCGGTGCTCATACCGCGCTTCATCACACTGCGGATCGAATCGAATTCCTTCTTCAGATCGAGTGTCAGTCCCAGTTCATCCTTGATGCGCTGATACTTGGCTTCAATCTGCTGAAAGATCGGTTCATAGGAGACTCCAAAGCGTACATGTGCTTCGCATAGAAACAGCAGGTCGGTAACCTTGTGGTCTTCATTGGATTCTTTTCCGCAGGCGGACGATACAACAAATCTTCTGGAACTGTCAGATTCTACAATGGCTTTTACTTTTCGGAACTGTGCTGCATTGGCAACACTGGAGCCTCCAAACTTCGCTACTTTAATCATTCGGCATATACCATGGCCGCAAACAGTGCGGCATCTTCACTTTCTTTTATCATGCGGTCAATTTCGGATAACGGCATCACCTCTGTAATGATGGCACCGCTTAAGAGCACTTCTCTTGTGACAGGGCGGAAAAACTCCCTGTTTTCTGTACGAATATAGAACTGCGCATGGATGTTGTCGTTACAGATTGTACGGGATTCCATTTCCCCGAGTGCGGTATCCTGCCCGACATAAACATCAAGCATGTCCTGCACAACCGCATGCGCCGTTGGCAGAGAACCAGCACCCTGACCAATGAAAGAAGCCTTGCCAAGTGTTTCGGAATTGCACTCAATAGCATTGAAGTTGCCTGAAACATTTGCGAGAATATCTTCCTTCTTCAGGAATACCGGCATGACCCAGAGGCTGATGGATTTGCCATCATCACTTCCACACGCCAGCAGCTTAAGGCTGCAGTTCTTTTCTGCCGCCCAGGCAAGATCCACAGAGGAGACATTGGCAATGCCATACATCGGAATCGCATCGAGTGCCGGTGTGGCATTAAATGCCTTCATCGCGGTAATGGCCGCTTTGTACATTACGTCATAGCCTTCAATATCATCAGTCGGGTTTTTTTCGGCATAGCCAAGCTTCTGTGCCTCCGCCAGGCATTCCTCAAAATCACGTCCGGTCTCTTCCATCCGGGTAAGGATATAGTTTGTTGTGCCGTTCAGGATACCTCGAAACGACAGCACCGATTCCAGACGCTTGATGCGGGTCAGGTTCGACATCCACGGAATTCCTCCCCCGACAGATGCTTCATAACGGATTGTGACACCATTTTCCTGCGCCAGTCCAAACAGCTCTTCACAGTAGTTCGCAAACATCTTTTTATTGGATGTAACAACATGTTTGCCTGCTTCCAGCGCTCTGGAAACCATTGTATGGGCTGGTTCCAGACCACCCATGCATTCCGCTACCAGTTCGATTTCCGGATCCTGCAGAATTTCTTCTACATTCAGCGTACAGCGTGGATCTGTCAGTTCCGATTCATCTTTCACCAAGATTCGCGTGACTTCCAGACGCCTTACTTTCTTCCTCGCACAGGAGTCGGTGATCGCGGTTACTCCGCTTCCAACGACACCATGGCCAAGCAATCCGATTTTCATACATTTACCCCCTGTGTTTCTGTTGTGAGTACAGTTGTATTCAAAACACGAACATAGTATCATGACAGAGACATTCATACAAGGAGAAGTGTGCCATGCGTTATATCAGTACAAGATCCGGCAGTTATTCCATGCCATCCCACCAGGCAGTGATTCAGGGCCTGTGCCCGGATGGCGGTCTGTTTGTGCCGGAAGACCTGAATATCAGAATTGACCTGGATGCGTTGAAAGATGCCTCTTATCAGGAGATTGCGGAAGTCGTAATCGGGGCGTTCTTTCCGGATTATACCCAGGAAGAAATCCGACAGTGCGTCTATGGAGCCTATGATTCCAAGTTTGATGATGCGGAAATCGTTCCGGTAACACCATTTTCAAATGGTGCCATCATGGAACTGTGGCATGGGCCGACCAGTGCTTTCAAGGATCTGGCACTGACGATCCTGCCTCATTTACTGACCACCGCCTATGCCAAGGAGCAGCGCGATGATACAGTTGCGATTCTGACCGCAACCAGCGGTGATACAGGCAAAGCCGCATTAAGCGGATTTGCGGATGTACCGCATACGCATATTACCGTGTTCTATCCGGTCAATGGCGTTTCTGACATTCAGAAGCGGCAGATGAATACCAGCCGCGGAGCCAATGTCAATGTTGTCGCCGTAGAAGGAAACTTTGATGACTGCCAGCGCATGGTCAAGACAGCCTGTGCGGATGCGACGGTTAAAGCCGCCTGTAATGGCGTTACGATCAGTTCTGCCAATTCCATTAATATCGGCAGACTGGTTCCGCAGATTGTGTATTATTTCAGCACCTACCTGAAACTGGTGCGTGATGGCCAGATCAAAGACCGGGAACCGGTTACCTTTGTCGTACCGACCGGCAACTTCGGTGATATCTTTGCCGGCTATTTAGCCGCTAAGGCCGGTCTGCCGGTCAAAAATCTCATCGTCGCCAGCAACGACAACAATGTCCTGACGGATTTCATCCGCACCGGCACCTACGACCGCAACCGTCCATTCCATGAGACGATCTCACCGAGTATGGATATTCTCATTTCCAGCAATCTGGAGCGTCTACTCTACTTTGCCTCAAACGGAGACACCGCAATGGTCGCATCTTTGATGAAAAAGCTCAGCGAAACAGGAACGTATACCGTTTCCCAAGAACTGCTCCATACCATCCAGTCCAGCTTCAAAGCCTACTGGTGTGATCAGGATGCCTGCCGCAAAGCAATTGCAGACCTTTATGAAAGAGAACAGATTCTGATTGACCCGCATACCGCGGTTGCGGTATCCGCACTCGAACAGTATCGTGCCGAGGGCAATCAGGAATATGCAGTTGTCCTGTCTACCGCCAGCCCGTATAAGTTTGCCAGGGATGTACTGGCCTGCATCAGTACGGATCAGCCAGAAGACGCCTTTGCGGCAATGAGGCTGCTGAAGGAACGCACCGGGCTCTCCATTCCGCAGGGACTTACGGAATTGGAATCTCTTCCGGTACGATTCCAGACCGTTATCGCGGAGGCAGATGGTATTTCCTTTATTGCCAGAGAAATGAAGGAGCTGTCGAAATGATCCGGATCAAAGTACCTGCCACTTCCGCAAATTTAGGACCTGGCTTTGACTGTCTCGGTATTGCGCTGGGGCTGTATAACACCTTTGAAGTAGAAGAGTCCAAAGAACTGGTGCTGGAGGGTGTGGAGGAGCGCTTCTGCAATGAGGATAACCTGTTTGTCAAAGCCTACCGGACAGCCGGCGGCAGCGGCAACATTCATGTGAAGTTTAATTATGACATTCCCATTTCCAGAGGCCTTGGCAGCAGCGCGACGCTGTATACCGGCGGTGTACTTGCCTATCAGCTGCTGAATCACTGTTTAGACCCACAAAAGCTGTTCAAAATTGTCAGTGACCTGGAAGGTCATCCGGACAACGCGGCACCATCTGTTTTTGGTGGACTGACCGCCAGCATGCGCGGCACCAATGGGTGGATCACCCATTCCATTCCGTTAAATGAAACACTGCGGTTTACCGTATTTATTCCGGATGTAGAAGTCAGCACGGAAGAAGCCCGCGCCAGTCTTCCGGAAAGCTATCCGCGCAAAGTGGCCGCAGCCAACGGAGGCAAAGCGATACTGATGAGTGAAGCGCTTCGCTGCGGTGATATCGATCTGCTGCGGCAGGCTGCGGCAGATCAGATTCATGAGCCGTATCGGCGCAAACTGATTCCCAATTTTGATATCGTCAAGAAAACAGTTGAATACGATACCGGCGGCGCGCTTGTGATCAGCGGCAGCGGTTCTACCTGCCTTCTGATCAGCGACCACCCGCTGAGTGATCCGGCGGCACTGAAGATCATGATTCTTCCAGAGCACTGGTCCATTCAGGAGCTTCCTGTCAGCACCGGACCGGAATATCAGGAGAATGATATATGGCAGGGAATTATCTGATCGTACATAAGAAGATCCTTCCGGATTATCTTGAAAAAGTCATTGAAGCCAGGGAGCTTCTAATGAGCCATGAGGCCGCAACCGTAACAGAAGCAGTTAGGAGTGTCGGTATCTCACGCAATACCTTCTATAAATACCGGAATTATGTATTCCGGATGCAGGAAGGAAAAGATGACCGCAAAGCAAGCATTTCTGTCAATCTGCGGGATCGCGCCGGCAGTCTCAGCTGTGTGATTCACTGCCTGTCCAGCGTCAACGCCAGCATCATCACGATTTCCCAGTCTGTACCGGTTTCCGGCAAAGCTGCCGTTGTCTTCACAATCAACGCAACCGCAATGACCACCAGTGTGGAAGCACTGCTGGATATGTTAAAGGAACTGCCGGACGTATCTTCGGTACACCTCAATTCAATGGACTGACCGTTTGTGCTAAGATAGCTTTCGAGGTACGTATTATGAATTTAAAAAGTAAACGAATCTTATCCAGTATCATGATTGCAGGTGACTTCATCATGGTGCTGGTCGCATTAGCGCTGATATTTGAGGAAGACCTCTTCCTGTTCGGTGTGTTCATGTTGGGATTCCTGGCCATCGACATTTATCTGACGATTGACTATATCAAATCGCTGAGACACCGTGAAAAAGTGGAAAACAGCCTGCGCGCCGATAACGAAAATGCACGCTTTATCAACCGCAACTGGGAAGAGCTGAGCCGCAAGGAAGCACAGGCATCCGCAAGACGCCGTGCCCCGCGCCGTCCTGCCCAGCAGAAACCGCAGCGGGCACCTCGTGCACAGGAAGAAGATCTGTCCGACGTATTGAAAGGCCCGGCAGCACCGGGCAGTCAGCAGATGCATGGATAACGAAAGGAAAACATATGATCGTAATTGAAATGGATAACGGTCGCATCATCAAGATTGAAATCGACCACGACGCTGCACCGATTACAGCGGAAAACTTTGAGAATCTCGTAAAAGAAGGCTTCTATGATGGCCTTACCTTCCACCGCATCATCCCCGGCTTCATGATTCAGGGCGGTGACCCGAAAGGCAATGGCACCGGCGGAAGCAGTAAGAACATTAAAGGTGAATTCGCAGCGAACGGATATAACAATCCGATCCGCCATACACGCGGTGTCATCTCGATGGCAAGAGCCATGGATCCTGACAGCGCCAGCAGCCAGTTCTTCATCATGCATGCGGATGCGCCGCATCTGGATGGACAGTATGCCGCATTCGGACATGTTGTAGAAGGCATGGACGCTGTTGACGAAATCGCTGCGGTGCGCACCGGTTTCAATGACAAGCCAGTAACACCGGTTGTCATGAAGCGCGTTTATATTGAAGAGTAAAAGAAAACTTTACCTATACCCACCAAATCCGTTTTTGAGTATACTGGTAAAGCGAGAGTAAGTTATGAAGAAACGTGTATTCAGTATTACAAGTTTATTGATCGGACTGGTTGAGGCCTTGGTCCCCTGCATGTTGATCGCTGTAACACTGGGCATGCTGTGCTATACCGTAGTCGGCAGGGTCAGCCTCAGTTCTGTCAGCGACTTCATTCTCATGGAGAAAGAAGCCTGGTCTTATATTATTGAGTATCTTGGCTCCTTCCTGCTGTTCCTTGCAGTATTCGGATGCGGCCTTGGCGCTTATGCTGCAATGCGCAGAGAGGCAGGATTCGAATCCTTCGCCGGGTTTGTTCTGTGCGCAGTGATGTCAATTTACTTTCTGATCAAGTGATCCGTCGCAGGACGGATTTTTCTTTTCCCGATCTTCTCATTCAAGCCAGAGCAGCAGATTTACGATCTTCCCTTGCTGTACTGCTGAAAGCTCTGTATGCCGCGGAACGTGATGCCACTTATTAAAACATCCCCTTCCAGCACGCTCACAAATAAAATGAGGCCCGAACCATCATTTTCAAGAGCCTCATTTACTGTCATACAGTGCCATCTTCCGTTTTTTGGAATTACCCTTGCGTACCGTTGTTGTTTGTTTTATAATCGAGAATGCTTCATGGCGGTTGTGGTGAAGTTGGTTAACACACTGGATTGTGGCTCCAGCATTTCGTGGGTTCGAGTCCCATCAATCGCCCTCTAGCAGATGAAGACCGCATTGTTATGCGGTTTTTCTTTGTTTTCACTCTTAAACCAGTGTAGTTTGAGAAGATTTGTGAGAAGAATATTCCAGAAAGTCGGTCATTTCGTGAACACTTTTATTCATTAGGTGTGTGTATACCTTGCACACCCTATTCACATCGCTATGACCGAGTCTTCACCCTGCGTTTTTCAATCTAATTCATATAAATCGGCACCGGTTTCTCCATCAACGGATTCCAGCTTTACAGCTACCAGTTCATTGCGGGAAGTCGGAATATTTTTACCAACATAATCCGGACGGATCGGCAGTTCCCGATGTCCCCGGTCAATCAATACTGCAAGCTGAATTGCCTTCGGTCTTCCATGTGAGAATACAGCTTCAATGGCAGCACGCACTGTTCTTCCGGTAAATAATACATCATCAATCAGAATCACCGTATAATCTGACAGTTTTACCGGAATACTGCATCCGGCTGTCTCCGGCGATTCACTGATTTCACTCAGGTCATCCCGATACAGTGAAATATCAACGTGTCCTACCGGCACATCAATCCCTTCAAACTTCAGAATATTGTCATGAATGATAGAAGCCATGGGAATCCCGCGGCGTTTGATTCCCAACAGGCAGATCTGGTCGGCACCATTATTCTTTTCTATGATCTCATGTGCAATTCTTGCCAGGGAGCGCTCCAGCTGCGCGCCATTCATCACATTCGCTTTTAATATCATTGTCGGCTGTTCCTTTGGAATAACCACATTATAAACGTCTCCTACAACCAGAGCTATATAAAAACTGAAAATGGTATCTGACCTTTTGCGTCTCTGTAAATTCCTTTCAATTGGGTTCCATTTTTCTGTTTTCTACGTATAATAAGATGCTGGTGCAGGAAATTGCTGTACCTTGGAAAAACAGGAGGACTATTAAGGAAATGAAGAAAATACTCGGTATATTAAGTGCCGCACTTCTGGTTGGCACAATGACCGGCTGTAAAGCATCCAAACTCAGTGTTGATCTTACAGCTGACGGAGAAGGACTGATTCTGACTGCTGAAAACGCTAAGGCTGATTCAGCATGTACCAGTAGCATTACCGTCAACGAGGGAGATCTGGTTACCGTATCTTCCGAACTGACAAAGGGTGCTGTTAAAATACGTGTTACACATGCCACTGAAGAAACACCAAGCGACAGTGATGAAGCTGCCGTTGAATGGGAATTCGATGGACCTTCTTCCATTGACTACACACTGGAGCCAGGTGAATACAACGTTTCCTTCACAGTTACCAGTGAGGGTGCGACAGGAAACATTACAGTAACGAAGCAGGCAGGTGCTGCTCCGGTTGCGGAAAGCGGTGAAGGTGATGGCCAGAACCCGATCATGAACTTCGTAGGTACCTATGCTAAGGACCGCGCATCCATCCTGGTTGAAGCAGATGGCATGCAGGAATCCAAGTTCACAATCATGTGGGGCTCCAGCGCTGCTGAAACCAGTGAATGGACAATGTCCGGCGTGCTCAACACTGAGACACTGACTGTTGATTACACCAATGGTGTAAGAAAGAACCTTGTCTTCAATGAAGACGGCAGTGTTGCGTCCGAAGAAATCGTTTATGAAAACGGTAAAGGTTCCTTCAAGTTTGACGGCACCAATAAGCTTGTCTGGACTGACGAGCAGGAACATGCCGCAGACGACATGATCTTCGAATACGCCAACTAAAAGCACACATTAAAACAGATCGCAGATATCCAGCAACGGATCATCTTACGATCTGTTTTTTTATTTCTGACTGAGCCAGCCCGCCAGTAAGTCTGCGATCTTCCGGGAATGGACAATATAGCTGCCGTGCGTTTCTCCATCGATGATGCGCAGTGTCGCATTCGGTACACCTTCCGCAATCTGCAGTGTTTCCTTTTCCTTCACCGCATCGTTTGATCCTGCAAGTATCAGTGTCCGGGCACGGATGTTCTGCAATTCGTCTCTGGTAATATGCGGTTCTTCCAGCATCAAACGCATCTTGGGATCTTTTGTAAGAAAGTACATGCCCTGAATGAATCGTTTCAGCCATGGCTTTACACCATTCGGAGTCATATTCGCTCCGCTGGTAATCAGATCGGTAATACGATCACAGCGCATGGATGCCAGTAACCCGATAATTCCGCCATCACTGAATCCATAAAAAGCCACATCGTTCAGGTCCAATTTCTCCATAAAGGCAATCATGTCATCCGCCATATCCTGGTAATGCAGTTCAGCTACTGATGTGCTTTGTCCGTGTCCTCTCGAATCCACCAGATAACACGTATACTGCTGAGCGAGTACTTCTGCAGATTCATCAAAGATCGTATGATCTTCTCCATTTCCATGGAGCAGAATCAACGGTCTTCCATTCCCTTTTACTTCGTAATAAATCTGAATACCATTATGGTTTACAAACATAGAGTTCACCTCATCACATGCTGTTCTGTTACTTATTACTATACCCGAAACCGTTTACCATTCTACTGCAACCTGTCTGTTTCCGATTTTCCTATCTATCCATACGTATATCACAATGAATACAGGGGGTATCTTTGAAACAGCAGAATTTAAAAGTAACAGATGAACTGATCGAACGCTACGCTTACTAATACGGACAGGCAAGGCATGCCCATCAGGAGTGTCTTTTCTTATGAAACAGCACTTTCTGATTCCTGGTTCATCAGCTGTTCCAGGTATTCAACGATTTTTGTGTCATCTGCCATGACTGCTTCTTTTGTACTGTCATACGAGCGGCCATTGGAAAATAACCGTACTTCCCCTGCCGTTTCTGCCGCAGAAAGATAAGGCAGGTCATTCCGGTTTACTGCCAGGATTGCAAGATATGGTGTTCCGGTAGACTGTGGATCATCGAGATCCAGGCCTTTGTGATCTTTTACCGCAATGACTCTGGCATTTTCAATCAGACAGCCGGAAATCGGACTGCCATCTCGGCGTGTCATTGTGACATAGATGTCAGTTCGCTGCCCCGGTATGACCGTACCGCCAAGCCTTGCCAGATCTGTTTCGAGTGTATAGGCACTCTGTCCCTCTTTCAGCTGGGCAGTCGGATTATCCGGCAGATCTTCTTCCCTTTTCAGCATTGTTTCAAAGAATGGGGAACCCGCAGGTATCTTTCCTTGAATGTCCGTGTATTTGCCAATAATGTCTTCTTTCGTATTCAGCGTATGATCCTGCAGGTATTCCATTGGAATCTGTACCTCCAGGATATCCTCTGGCTTTACTTTTGTTCGGGGCGGAATATCCCTTGCGGCAATACACGTTGTCTGCAGATTCAGAATCTGCTCTGCGCGCAGATTTGCCGCAGCACAGAATACGAGTACCAGAATACCAGTCAGCACAAGAACCAAAATACTTTTCAAAATGATTTCTTTTTTCATTACAGGAGCCTCCTGTAATACTATTAGTCGTCAATTAAAAAATCCCCTCAAAAAA